>JANWYM010000942.1 GCA_025055355.1 Abditibacteriales bacterium | reverse complement strand
CGGATGAGGACCCCCTATTCGCTTACCTGCGAGCGCACGTGCCGGGGTGCAGCACCTCCCCGTTTCCCCACTACTTGGCGGACCGCTTTCGCCTCGAGTGCTACGCCCGCGAACGCTACGGCACCCATTGCGTCATCACCGAACTCAACTGGAACTGGTATCTGCCCCCCGAGGGTGGCCCCCCGCGCCAGCCGACCTTGGAGGACATTCAGGCGCGCGCAGTGGAGTATGTGACCGCCATCGCGGAGTTTTGCTTGACAGCCCCTCCGCCGTTGTCGTGTTCAACTTTTACGGGACGGTCGTAGAAACTCTCTGCCTGCACATTAGACGACGCGGTGCAGTTGCCGAATTGGTCAGAATGCGGGGGATCTCAATGGCGCAAACCCTTTTCCCGGAGCAGCGCGTCTGCCCACATTGCGTCATCGCCTTGTAGCGGTGTCGGTGGCTCACGGCGATAGTCCACGCGGCGGGCGTAGCCGCCGGCGTCATAGCATCGGTCAAACACCGCTTGCAAGTCCAAAACAACATCAGGGTCGCCGTTGGCCAGCGGCACACTGAAACGCGGCAACCGCTGCCGGAGCGTGAACGCCCACACCTCAAAGCGATTCCCGCCGCCACGATGGAGGCTGACGAGATAATCCCACGTTCTATGTCTTAGCAGTCTCTCGCGGGGCAGGGCGACGGTGTGCGCCCCTGTCCGCAAAAGGTCAATCTCTATCAATGTGGGTTTGGCTCTCCAGGACTTCGCGTTGCTTGGCTAAATACTGTTCCCGCCCCTCACTGCCGACCACTTTGTTGGAAGGACTGAGGATTTCGATGACGGTCACGATGCGTCCTTCGTCCCGCAATGACAGAATCTCGATAAACGTCTCACGCACCTCAACTGGCTCAAGGGTCAAAATGAGGGGCTGGTCACACACCATCGTCGCTGGGGTTCCCGTCCCGTGCGCCTCGGGGGGAGCGGGAGGAGATGGATGCTGAAGCACCACGATGTGAGGGTAAACGCTGTGTTCCGGTTGAACGACATAGAGCCGCTCCCCAATGTCCGCAACGTAGTGCGGAGGCATGAGGGCGTTCAACGTATCGCCGATGTGTGTGATGAGTCTGTGATGTAATCCCGGCCACAAGATCGTCTCTTCCAGATACGGATCCATGCCCGGAAATGGACTCGGCATTCCTCTCATCTCCTCTAAAAATCGTCGTCCTACACGTACGCGGCCGCGAAACACACAAGCGCCCCCGGACCAGGGAGAGGAGGAAGACGAGTTTAATCC
>JANWYM010000941.1 GCA_025055355.1 Abditibacteriales bacterium | reverse complement strand
AACGACTCATGGATGATTCCCTTGAAAATACCTCGGACACCCCAACTTGTTGGGTGGGATTGCTCATAGAGTCCCGCACAAGCTGGACGTCCCCCGGCGCAATTTCCCTACGGCGCAGCCGTTCCGATAATAGCGCATCATAGCACAGTCGAAGAGAGAAGTCAAACTGGGCCTGAGTGCAGTGAACCTCTGGCTTGAGCCGCAGCGGATTTTATGATATGGTAAAACGGCGTGGCGGAACGCATCTCTCGGCGCCGAGCCGCGTAGGCGGCACATCTCGCGTCGCATCAAGCGGGGATGACTGCGCTGCGCTCGCCATGAGAGGCACGATGTCGCTACGTTCAGGGAAAGAGGCATGAGAATCATTGACTCCCACCTCCACGTCTGGTCGTCGGACTTTGCGCGGTATCCGTTTGAGGGGCGCGAGGAACTCAAGCAGATGAACGCTTCCGCCGAGTTCCTGCTGCGCTGCATGGACGCGGCGGGGGTGAGCGGGGCGGTCATTGTGCAACCCATCACCTACCGCTGGGACCACCGCTACGTTACAGAGTGTTTGCAGCGGTGGCGCGACAGATTTCGCGGGATGTGCCTCATCAATCCCTGCGACCCGAACGCGCCGCAAACGTTGGAGCGACTGGTAACCGCGAACGGTTACTGCGCGGTGCGCATCAACCCCAATCTCTATCCGCAAGGCGTGGGCTTGGACAGCGACCTTAGCGACCGCATTTTGGAGAAGGCAGCGGAACTGGGGATCGCCGTCGGTTTCCTCATCTACCCCGAACACTTCGAGGCGGTAGACACCCTGTTGACGCGGCACCCCCGCGTCAACGTAATTATTGACCACTTCGGTCACTGCCACACCCGCGACGGTGGACCGGAGACCAACGTGCCCCTGCAAAAGTTGCTGGCAATGGCGCGGCATCCCCGCTTGCATGTCAAACTCTCCGAGTTCCCTCGCGCCTCGTCGGAAGGGTATCCCTATCGAGACCTGCACTCGTGGACGCACGCGCTTCTGCGTGCCTTTGGGGCGCAGCGCTTGATGTGGGGGACGGATTTCCCCTTCATTATCGAACAGTGCGGCTACACGCGCGGCTTGACACTGTTGAGCGAGGAGACGCCCGGCATCGCCTCGACAGATATGGAATGGCTGCTGGGCAAGACGGCGGAGAAGGTGTTTGGGGAGTGGGAGCCACGCGTAATGCGCGAGGCGTAACCCGTGCTTTAAGCATGTGTATGAAAATGGCGATTGACCCCTCCCCCAAGGGGAGAGGAGC
>JANWYM010000940.1 GCA_025055355.1 Abditibacteriales bacterium | reverse complement strand
AACCTGCCAACCTGCCAACGTGCCAACCTGCCAACCTGCTAACCTGCTAACGTGCCAACGTGCCAACGGGCTCCGTCTGTTGCCTGAGGTCGCCGTTGCTTGCGATAAAACGATAGATTTGCTGGGAAAGAAAGTGCGCAACTTCGCCGACGTCAAAGGGCCACGCGTAGACGATGGGTATCTGCGGGTGCCGCGCTTGCGCCCGCTGCACCGCCGTCGGGATGTCCACCTCCGAGTGTCCCCCCCCGCGCGTCATCATGGGGGTAATTACCACGATTTTGTCAGGTCTTTGGGCGGCTGCCATCTCCAGCGCGTCGTCCACATTAGGGTCGCAGAACTCGTTAAACGCGACAATGACCTCCCAGCCCGTGACCTGACGCAGGTGGTGCGCCAGCGCGTGCGACCCCGCGTGAAAAGGGTCGTTTTGGGGTGTCCGTCGCCAAGAGCGCATTTTAGCGTCCAGTTCGTTGTAGCGTTGTTGCAACGCTTCGCGCCCTTCGCGCACGCTCATCAGGCGCGCCTGCAAGCCGAAGTACTCCCCCATCTCCGGTCGCGGGAAATCGTTCGGCGGAACGCCGTGCATCACCAGGACGATAACTGCTTTCACAAAACCCCCCTCATCTATCACGATGGGCGCGGGTCTCCAACATCGTAGCGCCCTTCCAGCCTGCATACACATCGTCCAGCCGTCAAGCGTGACGATGGGGTTCGGAGACCCGCATCGAACGGGAAGCGACAAAACTAATGCCATGGCGGCTGCTCTCGCCCGTTGTTCCTGTTGCGGTAAGCGCGGTAAAAGAGAGCCGCAAAAGTGCCTATGATCACGTAAGGAACGGACAGCAGGTAAAGGATACCCGCGTTCATCTTGCCCGCTAACTCCGACGAGGACTCCGCCGCCACCTTACACATCGCGCATTGAGCGAACGCTGCCATCGCCGAAAGATGAAAGAGAGCTATGAGCAAGGCAGCCATGACGAGAGCCTGAAACCATTTCATCCCGTTTCACCTCAACCTATTTTATCACAATTGTCGGTGGGTGCGAAGGGAAAAAATGATAAAGCATCAGGTAGATGACCACGCCGGTCACCGAGACGTAAAGCCACATCGGCAGCGTCNAGCGGGCGAGGCGCCGATGCTTTGGGAAACTGCCCTTTAAGGCAAAGCCCAGAGTCGTGATTGCCAAAGGCAGAACCACAGCGGCTAAGATGGTGTGGGAAATCAAAATCGCAAAGTAGACGGGACGCACCCACCCTTGTCCCGCGAACCGCGTGCTGC
>JANWYM010000093.1 GCA_025055355.1 Abditibacteriales bacterium | reverse complement strand
TGAGTTGAAACGTCGCCCTGCCCGCCCACGTGTGCGTCCGCCACCCTTTCGGCTGATTTCCTTCCGTCTCCTCAAACGAGCCGTTGGGGATGAGAACCAACCGCGCGGGCCACTGAAACTGGGGCGCGTTCTTCGGGTTGTAGCCGACAAGGTGCGGCGACGGCGGCTGACGCTTCGACGGCTTCACATAACGCCACGCGCGGTCACCGAAGACTTCGTGGAGCAGTTGCGCCAGTTCTGGGTCGTAACCCTTCAACTCCGCCCGCGTGTCGACGTGGTTATGAACGCTGTCATTTTCGCGGTTCGTATCGAACCACGACTGCACGCCCTCAGCCCAATACTCATGGTGGTTCGTCGCAGCGTAAGTGTTCTTCCACCGCCCCGCTCGCATTGCCTTTTCGTAGGCTTCTTTGAGGCGGCGGTCGAACGTCGGGTCCACCGCCTTCATCCCGAACTCGTGAATGACGTGCCCGAACTCGTGAACGAGGATGTTCTCCGCCGCGTAAGGGTCGCCCGCGTATTCCAGCAGGTTCTCCTCGCCACAACTGACGGCGGGGCGCGCCGTCGTCGCGCCCAACCCCCGCGCCCGCCGGTCCCAGTAATCCTTCGGCTTCAGGTCGCTGTGTTCAGGGATGTCCGTCGTCATCTCGGTCGGCGCCATCACGACCAGCCGCACTTTCTGCTGAGCAATCGCATCGAGAACGTCCTGCCGCCCTGCGAGCATCTGCTGCACGATGTAGGCTGCCTCTTTGAGCGCGAAGTCGGACACCTTCTCCGAACTCACCACCGGCAAGCCGCCCGCGTTGAGGTATTTTTTGTAGAACGGCGAGAGGTTCAGCCGCGCGCGAAGGTCTTCAGGCGGCAGGGAGACCTTCAGCACCTCCCCCGTCGCCTGGGACAACAGGAAAGCGGTCATCAGAACAAGCGGTGCAACAAACGGAACGACGCCAGAGTAAGCGAAAGTTCTTCTCATCGCAACTCCCTCAAGCAATGAATAGAGCCTGCCCTGAGCCTGCCGAAGGGTCTCCCGACCGTTTTGAAGACCTTCGGGCAACCTCTGGGCGTCCCAACACGTCGGCGCTACACCAGATGAAAATGTCCTTGCGAGCGCAGCGAAGCCATCCCCTCCGCTGCAGCAGTCTCCTCCTCACGGGATTGCTCCGCTTCGCTCGCAATGACAGGCATCCAGAAGTTACCCAAGGACCGAATCGGATGTCACCGCCTGCCCTAACACAAGGCACTGATTAAGTATAGCCGATTCCGTTGCCTTCATCCAGACTTGGGGACAATTTGAATCGGGGGAGGGTTTTGGGGTTAGGCTCAAGCGTCACGCGGTTGCCGCTACGCCTTCCCCCTCCCCCAACCCCTCGGAACGTTGGAACGTTCAACGCGCCAACATGCCAACGTGCTAACGCGTTGGGGAGGGTTTTCACACATTCTCTCATTGCACCACCGTCTGCTTCTCTGGGTCAAACAGTTTCACTTTGTTCTGCCGATACGACTCGACGCTGAGGGCAATCGGCACCATGACCTTGTAGGCAATATCGGCGTTGAGGTTGGGCTGCTCACGGGTCTTGACACAGGTTAGGAAGTTGGCGATGTGCGCGCCCTGGTCTTCGTTGTTGTCGGTGGCGATGCGGATTTCCGTCACGTCGCCGTTTTGGTTAGTGGCAACCTCTACGCCGTCGGACACGCGGTCTCTCCACTTTGCCGTCATCTCCTTCACAAACGGTCGCTGCGGGCGGATGACAATGCCCGGGCCTTCAAAGTGCATGGTGGCGTGCTGCCCGCGAATCATGTCGGGCAAGCCCCACTCGTTGACCTGCGTGGCAGGGAGAACGACGGTGTGCTTGCTGGGGTAGTCAATGGTCACAAAGAACGAGTCGGGCACCTCGCGGTTGTCGTTCTGCAAGTCGAAGACGTAGTTGCCGCCCGTGCCGACGACGCGGAGGGGAAACTCGGGACCGAGCGCAATCAGGAGATGACTGAGCGCGTGATACAACAAGTCCGTCGCCAACCCGCCAGAGTAGTCCCAGAACTTGCGGAAGCGGAAGTAACGCTCCGGGTCCCACGGACGCTTGGGTGCCAGCCCAAACCGCCAGCCCAGCCACATATCCCAATCCAGGTTGGACGGGTTCGCGCTGGGGTCAATCCCCAGTTCCAATCACCGCCTCTACCGACCACGCCGCGACGGTGACGGAGCGGATTGCGTGACCGTTGCAAGGAGGAAATCCGTTTCATCCGCTACCGAAATCCGTTGACAGCTTCCCGCTTTAGGGGAAATCCTACACAGGTTGGCTCAAAGAAAATCCGAGCCGCGACGGTGACGGAGCGGATTCACCGCTCATGACACTTGCGGCTCGTATGGAGCAACGACTCGCTTACGGCTGATACCGAACCCACATCGGGCTCGCCCACACGAGTTGCCCATCGCTCTGCTGGGCGCGGACGTAGTAGTAACTGACCTTGTCTTGGGTGGGCGCGTTGTCCTGCCATGTCAGGCGGACTTCCTTCTGATGCGGCGTCGCATTGTAAACGTAGGTGTTGTCCTTCACGATGTCCACGCGGGCGATGGGCTGGGTGCCGACGATGCGGATGTCGAACTTGGGGGGTGTCTGCGTCGTGAACTCGTCGCCCATGATGTGGTTGCCGCAGCGGAACTCCATGATGATGTTGTCCGTCGCCGCGTAGCAGTGCCGCTTTTTGAAGGCGTCCAGGATGGCTTGGCGCGTGGGCTTTTCCGCAAGCACAATGGCGTAACTGATGTGCGTGCTGATGTGGTCGGACGAACTCTGGAAGCCGAGGCGGTAGCCTTTCTCCAGCGCGTTCCACACCATCCCCGCCGGTTGCCAACCGCCATAGGAATCCTGCGGACCGCTGGCGGCGCGGGGCGCACCCAGCGCCTCGTAGTTGTTGCGATCGCCTTGATAGATTTCAACGATGGGTTCGGCAACCGGGTCGTTGTCGCGCCAATCGGTGCCCATGTCGGTCGCGCTGGTGTGGACGGCGCAGATGCCGTCGAAGAACTTGAGATACTTGTAAAGCATCTTCGTGTCCCGTCCGCCCGCCGCGTCGCCCGTCCCGCCCTGCAAGCGCGGCAAGGTGCGCACGCCACGATGGGCAAACATGACGTTGCGATGCCCATCGGGATAGGGCACGCTGCGCTCGTAGGTAAACATCGGCACGAACTTGGGCGGCACGTGGAACACATCGGTCAGTTTCTGCGAAAGCCACCACGTATATTCGCGCCCGCCGCCGTTGTCGTGGTCACCGTAACCAATCCAATCCATGTCCGCTACGTCCAAACCGTAACGCCACATATCGAGATACGAGCCATCATTGCCGCCGTCGCCGGAAATCTCCGTGTGCCGATGGAACTCGCCGCGCAGGAGTTGATAGGTCTTGCCGTTGACGGTCAGGCGATACGCCCGCATCCGCGCCACGTCTGCCGGCTCGTTGGGATGAGCCGGTCTGGACGTGCCCATCTCTTCGGTGACAGCCACTTTGAACGCCACCGCTGCCGGCGCGCCGCGCAAGTTGAGCGGGGCCACGTAAATCTCATGATTCAACGGGACGCCCTGCTGAGGACGAGCAAACTGTCGCCCATCGGCGCTGTAAACGAGGAAGAAGCCTCGCCGAGTTGCGACCAACGTGGGCGTGTTCGTCAGCAACCCATCGGAGTTCGTCACGAAGATCGGTGCCGACCATTGATTGCCCTCGTAGAAGGTCACGTATTCGTGCCACACCGTCCCCGCCGGTCCGCGCATGTTCTGCTGCCGATGACGGAACGCAAGGAACACCCGCCCGTTACCGTCCACGCCCAGACGGGGAAAGCTGTTCATCTGCTTCAACCCCGTCGGCCAGTGCGCATCCAAGTCGCCGACGGTGGTTTGAGCCATGCCACGTTGGAACACTTTGACCTTCACTCCCGCACCGCGATACAGTGGAATGCCCGGACCTGGCTGCAACGCGCCGAAGTCCTTGCCCCAGTTCTCGCCGCGCTCCTCCCAGGCGACCCAAACGTTGTCCTGCTTGTCCACGACCACCGACGCCCGCGCTTCCATGCGCAAGGAGTTGGCAACGGAGATGACGCGCACGGCTCGCCGAGCCAGGGGGTTGACCATTGCCAGCATGACATCGTAGTTGCCTTTGTCATAAGTGTCGTAGGCGACATAAATTGTGCCGTCAGAATCGGCGGCGATGGACGGGTCCCAATCATTCGCCGGGCTGGGGGACACGCGCACCGACGAGGACAACGCGCCGTTCGCCAGCGTCGCCGCCATCACGTCCGACTGACCTGTGCGGTTGTCGAAACTCTGCCACGCGAGGTGAACGTTGCCGCGTTCGTCGGTGATGGCGACAGGGTTCGTATCCGTGCCTTCGCGGGTGGTCAGCCGCCTCGTCTCCGTCAACTCTTTGCCGTCGTAGCCGCGCGCATACAAGTCCCAATTCCCCTTGACGTTCTGCGACCACACCACCCACACGCGGTTGCCGCCGTCCACCGCAATCGCCACCTTGTAAATGTCCAACCCTGCCTCGGTCACGTCCATCGGCTTCGACCACTGCGTGCCGTCGAACTTCATCAACTTGATTTGGTCACCGTTGCCCTGCGGCTTGAAGAGCGACCAGTCTTTTGGCTCTTCCAGCAGCGGTTCGAGACGGGCAGCGGAACCCTTGTAAGCGACGTAGGCGACCCAGAGGTTGCCGTCCCCGTCGGCAGCGGCGGCGGGGAAATCGTCTGCGGTGGGGGCTTGCTGGGTGATGTTCATAGGCGCCGGCACGCGGTCCACCTGCACGTTGCCGTCCAGCGCGCGCAAGGTTTTGCCGTAGGGAAGGTCGGACAACGAGAAGGAGAAATCACCCTGCTTTGTGGTCACGTTTACCTGCGCGGTTTCAGGCGCATCGAGGGTGAGGATGACGCCGTTCTCCGCCATCGGTCCCTGCGCTGCCGCGCCGCCGGGTGGATTGCCTTGCCGTCCCTGCTGTCGCCGCTGCCGCGCCGCGCCCGGCCGGGGAAGGCGCCGCGTGGACGCTCGCCACGCTGTCCTCCCCTCCATCGTGTCGCTCTCCGCAAACCGCCAACCTTGAATGGCAAGCACCTCGCCCTGCGAGAGTTTGACCGCGCCATCCCACACCGTCGGCTGCTGGTCGCGCACGCCCAACAGCATCCGCACCGCCACGGCTTGCGGGTTCATCAGCGGACCTGCGCTCTCCATCACCACCGTTCGCTGTCGTCCTCCCGCCTGCGCGCCGTTCATCAACCACACCGCCGCAGCACTCGTGCCAACAATTAACAAAACAGCCGCCAAGCCGATTGCTACACGCCCGTAGCGCATGAGACGCCTCCTCGCGTGAAACGTGAAACGTGAACGCTCACGTATCATGCGTCACATTTCACGCTTAAAGACGCTTCGCCTTGTTCATTGTTCGGTTCCATCCTCCTGCCCGTCGCTTGCTAACCCGAACGGTGGGGACGGCTGCGCTGCGCCTGCCCGGGCAGCAGACGTGGCGAGCCGCTCTCGTGATGACTCTCCTCTTTTGCCTCTTGAGAGGGGTGCGGGGAAGGGGAAGAAGTTGAGTCCCGAAGGAGTCTATCCCGCAAGGTCGCTTGCAGCAGGGACCTTGGGGGGAGCGTCCAAGACGCCAGCCTGGGGCGACGCGACGCCGACGCGAACGACGGCGTTCTGGGGAGGATAGTAACTGGAAAACGATTCCTGTTTCATGCCCTGCGGGGTCGTCATGCGGCGCACGATAGTGACGCGGTAGCCGCTGCGTCCGCTTTTGACGGCGACCTCTTTGCCGGGCGGGAGTTGCGGGTCGGCGACTTTCACGACCCCGGCGGGGATGCGGGTCTCTTGGGTTTGGACGATTTGAACGTCCTGCTTGTCGGCGGCGTTGCCCAGAACCCACACGGTCACTTTGTTGCCCGAGACCTTCGCCCGCAGGTAAATCGCGTGCGCGAAGGGGTTGGTGAATTTCAAGTCCTGCTGCCCGTAGTAAACGGTCGCGTCGCGTCCACGCGGGGCGTAATCCACCGGGCGACTGTGCGGCATACGCGCGCGAATCACCAGACCAGAGAGGAGCGCGGCGTTGTAGACTGTCGTGGCGACCTGACAGATGCCGCCGCCGACTTCCTGGACGATTTCGTTGTTGGCGAAGATGGGCGCGGGTTTGTAGCCGCGTTCTTCCAGGCGCGGACCGATGGTTGTGTTATACGAGAACGTATCGCCGGGGGGAATGAGCGTCTTGTCCACGTGCCGCGCAGCCAACCGCAGGTTGTGCGTGCGGTTGCGCTTGGCGGGATTGAACCGGGTCGAGTAAGCCGCCAGCACCACGTTGAGGTCGGCAAGGTCGCGGGCGGTGACTTGGGGCATGGACGTTTTGACCGCTAACTCAATGGGAACGTCACGGCGTCCGTTCCCTAACGCTGCAAGGACGCGACGAGCCGTTTCTTCCACGTCCAGTGTCACACCGAGTCGTTCGGGAACGATGCGCACCGCGTTGCCTTGCAGCACCGCTTCGGCGTTGACGGGCGGCTTGTTCACGACGGCGGTGAGCGATTGAAAGTATCGCGGCGTTTGCGCGCCCATGACCAGCGTGGGTGGAACGTCGCGCCCGTGCCGCATGACGTTGAGACGCGTGCGGAGTTGTTCCCACCAACTGCCTTCTTTGCCGATGCGATGGGCGCGCGCGGCGGTCGCGGGGAAGTCAAAGGCAATGCCGATTTTGCGGGGAGTCATTTTCCACCGCAGATGGTTGTATCTAAGGGTCGCGGGCTGATGCAACTGTCCCGACAACGCGGCTTGCAGTTTGACCCGCGCCTGCTCGGGCGTCAGTCCGCCGACGTCCACACCGTTGACGTGCACGCCGCGGCAGATGCGGTGATTGTCCATCAGGCCGCTGCCGATCCCTGCTATCATGGAGCATAACCCCAGCGCAAGGGCACCGACGACGAACCCCTTCCATGGCAACTGCTGTTTCACGTCTGCGAAAACTCCACTCCTCATAACAACTCAACTTTTGCGTTTCGTTCGGGACCGCCAACGCGTAGGGACGGGCTCTCAGTATGAGACAAAACGCAAAAGTCGAGTCACAACGTCGCAGCCCACGCGTCCTCGTCTGCGTCCTGCCGACAGAGCCCGTCTTGGGCGCAGCGAAGGGATGTCGGCGCTACGTTTTCTGGCGCCACGTCGTCCCGTCTTTGCGGTCCTCTAAGACAACGCCCAACGCGGCGAGTTCTGAGCGCACATAATCAGCCAGTGCATATTGCTTCTCCTGTCGCGCCCGTTGTCGGACACGAATGAGCAGATCAATCAATTGCGGCGCCAGGTCCGCACGCCGCGTCACGGCCTCTTCAAAAGAAAACCCCAAAACGCCCAATAGTTCCTTGACGGTCGCGCGCGCCCCCGCGAGCGCGGCAAGCAAGGTGTCATCTCGTCTCTCTTCCACCTGGGCGATGACCTTATTCATCTCCCCGATGAGGTCAAACACCACCGCCAACGCCGCCGGCGTGCCGAAGTCGTTGTCCATCGCTTCGATAAACCGCTGCCGCACGGCTTGGGTCAAAGGGGTGTTGACTGTTTCCCCGTTTCCCGACTTCCCCGTTTCCCGAATGAGTTCATCCGCCCGCTGGACGGCGATTTGCACGCGCTCCCACGCCGATCGCGCTGGAACGAGTTTCGCCATGACAGCGCGGCGAGCGATCTCTTGAGGCGAGCCAGTGCGGTCCGGGGTGCTGAAGTCAACGGGCGTGCGATAGTCGGTCATCATCAGGAGCATCCGCCAGACGTTGCGCGGCGCGATTGCCAATGCCTCCTTCACTGTCAGGAAGTTGCCGAGCGACTTCGACATCTTCTGCCCATTAATGGTCACGATGCCGCAGTGCAGCCAGTAGCGGATGCACGGGTGCACGTCGGCGGCGGCTTCGGTCTGCGCCAGTTCGTTCTCGTGGTGCGGGAACAACAGTTCAATCGCCCCACCGTGGATGTCAAAGCCTGCGCCCAGATACTTAGTGGACATCGCCGAGCACTCGATGTGCCACCCAGGGCGCCCCTGACTCCATGGACTGTCCCATGCAGGTTCGCCCGGTTTGGCGGCTTTCCATAGCGCGAAGTCGCCGCGAAACTCCTTTTCCGGGTCGGCTTCGATGCGCGCCTGCGCGTCGGTCAGGTCCTCCACGTCGCGCCCCGACAGTTGCCCGTAGCGGTCGAACGCCCTCACGCGAAAATACACCGAACCGCTCGGTGTGACGTAAGCGAAGCCCTTGTCCAGCAGGCGTTGGATGAGGTCAATGATTTCGGGGATATGCTCGGTCACGCGTGGGTAGTGATGGGCGCGGACGATGCCCAAGGCGTCGCAGTCCTCGAGGGACTCCGCCGTGAACCGCTCCGCTAAGGCGCACGGCGATACGCCCAACTCGTGAGCGCGGCGGATGATTTTGTCGTCCACGTCGGTCACGTTCTGGATGTGCGTCACTTCAAAGCCGCGCCACTCCAGATAGCGACGCATCATGTCATACACCAGAAACGCGCGCGCGTGCCCCAGATGCATGGAGTCGTAGGGCGTCATGCCGCAGACATACATGCTGACCTTCCCCGCCTCGCGGGGCGTGAAGTCTTCAAGGCGTTTGGTATAGGTGTTGTAGACTTTCATCGTGCCTTAGAGTCATTGACCCGTCAACAAATTGCCTCACGCCCTCAGCGCCCCGTTGACTCTGCCTGCTTCCAGTTCCTTCACGCGCTCCTCCAACTGGCGAATCCGCTGCTCAAGGGCTTGGAGCAAATCCTCTTCGGGGTCGGGGAGTTTATTGTGGTCCAGGTCGGGCTCGTCTTCCTCCCTCAGTGGCACGCGCTGACCGGCTTGCATGACGACGCGGGCGGGGACGCCGACGGCGGTGGAATGGGGAGGGACGGGTTTGAGCACCACCGCCCCCGCGCCGATTTTCGCGTGGTCGCCGATCAGCACAGGACCGAGGATGATAGCCCCCGCGCCGATGACGACGTGATGCCCGATGGTCGGATGCCGCTTGCCCCGTTCTTTGCCCGTGCCGCCCAACGTGACGCCTTGATAAATCGTCACGTTCTCACCGATTTCCGTCGTCTCACCGATGACCACCCCGGCGCCGTGGTCAATGAAAAAGCCCGCCCCGATGCGCGCGCCAGGGTGAATCTCGATGTTGGTCAGGAACCGCGTGAGGTGCGAAATCAAACGCGGCAGCAACGGCACGCGCCACCGCCACAACTGATGCGCGATGCGATGCGCTATCAAGGCATGCAGCCCCGCGTAACACAGCAGAATCTCCAGCAGATTCCGCGCCGCCGGGTCGCGCTCCCGAATTGCCTGAATGTCTCGCCGTAACTCTCGAAACACGGTCTCGCCTCCGTTGCGAGGCATTTTACCGCATACGGCGGAGGATGTCAACGCCGTGGCGATAATCCCCCTCATCATCAACCGCTGACGCCTTTGACGGCTTTGCCCCCCTCAAAATCGTTTTGCCGCCTGAGAGGGTTTGCAGGAAGGACGTAGAAGTAAAAAAGAGATAACAGGTGCTACGCGGTTGCTGCCGTTCCTTTCTCCCTCTCATGAGGGGAGGGAAGTTCTCGCAGCGGCTTCTGCGACAAAAAAACCTGACGTTCGAAAAAGTCGCCACGCGCTGCTTGCCATGACGTTTTCTGCAATCGGGGTTGCCTCGCTCCGTTTGCCACGATGTTTTCCTGCAGCAGGGCAGGAGAAAGCGCGAAACGCAAAAGTCTGTCAAGGCCCAGTGCGGTTCAGCACGCCGCATGAAAGAGGTTCGGGAGGGCGACGCCCCAGCGGAGCCAAACGTTCGGCGGGAGCCTTTCCCTCTACCAAGGGGAGGGGAAAGAAGGGATCAGCAACGGCGTAACTTTTGGAGGAACCGAATGAGCAAATACCTCTGAAGTGGACTTTTGGAACGTGAAGGTGAAGGTGCTGGAGTGACGGTATTTTTGAAAGGACGGGCAGGGTGGGCAGGACAGAAAAGGGAGAGTTGCGCAGTTGCCTACACTATCTTCCCCTCCATCCTACTCATCCTGTCTCGAGGAAAGGATGCAACATGGCGCGAAAGATGACGCGACGGGAGTTTTTCAATCGCACGGCGCAGGGCGCGGCAGCGGCGACGTTAGGTGGGTTGCTGCCGACGGAGGGCTACGCGCAGAAGCGCGTGTCGCCCAACGACAAAATCACGCTGGGCTTCATCGGCGTCGGCAGCATGGGCAGCGGGCATCTGAGCGGGTTTCTGGGTCATCCGCAGGTGAGGGTGCTGGCGGTCTGCGATGTTTACGCAGTGCACCGCGAGCGGGCGAAGAAGTCCGTGAATGACCGTTATGGCAACAGCGATTGCACGGCGCACAACGACTTCCGCGAACTGCTCGACCGCAAAGACGTTGATGCGGTGGTGATTGCCACGCCCGATCACTGGCACGCTCTTATCGCCATTGCCGCGTGCGAGGCGGGCAAGGACGTTTACTGCGAGAAGCCGCTGACGCTCACGATTGGCGAGGGGCGCGCGCTGGTCAACGCGGTGCGCCGCTACGGGCGGGTGTTTCAGGTCGGCAGCCAGCAGCGCAGCGAAGGTAACTTTCGCTTCGCCTGCGAACTGGTGCGCAGCGGCAAAATCGGCAAACTGCACACCGTCCGCACCGGGTTGCCGCACGGACCGACCTGCGGTTGGGAGAAGCCGAAACCGATGCCCGCGGGACTGGACTGGAACCTCTATCTCGGTCCTGCCCCCTTCGTGCCGTGGCACCATCGGCGGTTCCTGTGGGACTTCAGGTGGTTTTGGGACTATTCAGGGGGGATGATGACCGACTGGGGCGCACACCACAACGACATCGCGCAGTGGGGCATGGGGGCGGACCTGTCGGGACCGATTACGGTGGAGGGCAAAGGTGTCCCGCCCGCC
>JANWYM010000939.1 GCA_025055355.1 Abditibacteriales bacterium | reverse complement strand
CGCCGGGGGATTGCTCGAACCGGCGCAGCGTTTCTTCGGAGACGGTGAGCAGTTCCACTGGACGGCGCAGGTAATACTTGAGCGTATAGGGCGATTGGGGTGTCATAATTACGTCCTGCGGCGCGGCGTGGGCTGCCAAGAACGCGGCGGCGCGTCGATAGTCGGCGCGGTCGCCGTCCACGTAATAAGACATCAGTAGCGGCAGTTGTGCGGTCAGCATGAGCGCGACCACGCCCGTCGCCAGCCAGACGGAGCGGGGGCTGAGGTATCTTAAAATTTGCACGCCGCCATAGGCGGACAGAAGAAAGAAGCCGGGGAGAGCGGCAAGCAGGTAACGCGGCCCCATGCCCGCTTTCAGCACCACGGTCGCCAGCAGCAACAGCAGCAGCGGCACGCCCGCGTAAACCGCCCCGAACAGACCGAGACGTTCGCGCCGACGGAACGATTCTATCAAGCCAAACCCCGCGACGGCGAGCAGCGGCACGCCGAAGTTATAGCCTACCGCTTGCACGATGTGGACTGCCGTGTAGCCGTAATCTTCGGCGCGCATCCCCCAGCGTTGGAGCACGTTTAGCGCGAAGGGGACGAGGATGACTCCGCTGATGAGGAGCGGCAGAAAGAACCACACCAGCGTGCGCCCGCGCAGTCCCAATGGCTTCTCATAAGGCAGTATATAGAGGGCGACGAGATACGTCACGAACGCCACGCCGACGAACACGGCGGCGGTTTGCGTCAGCAGAGCGAAGAGCAGTAGAAGCGCGGAAGCAAACATCCAGGCGCGGCTGCCCCGCTCCAGACCGATATAGAACGCGAACGCCGATGCGCCGCCGAACAGAAACAGCAGTGCATAGAACCGCGCCTCCTGCGAGTGATAAATGTGCCAGGGCGAAACAGCGATGAGGAGCGCGCCCAACCCACCCATCCGTCGGCAGGACATCCGCGCGAAAAGAACGTAGAACAACGCCACCGCGACAGCCCCTGCCACCGCTGATGGCAGGCGCGCGCTCCACTCGTTGACTCCCCATACGCCGAACGCGAGGCGCGTGAGGAGATAGGTGACAGGTGTAAACACCGCTGGCAGCGTGGCGCCAGAAGCCACCGGCGCGTTGGGATCCCAACTGAAATGGAGAGAGTCTTCGACCGTATAGAGTTCATCGAAGTAAAAACCCCAATCGCCCAGCCGCCACAGGCGTAGCGCGCCCGCGACAACGGCGAGAAGGACGACGGCTGCCACGTCGAACGCGGACCACCGACCCCTGACCACAGGACCACTGACCACTGACCTGTGGTCTCGTGGTCCCG
>JANWYM010000938.1 GCA_025055355.1 Abditibacteriales bacterium | reverse complement strand
AAGAGTGACGCGGTTGCCGTCAGCAACGGTGTAACTTTTGCTGTGTGTGATTGTGCAGGAGGATGTGGCATAACCCGATTGGGAGAGTGCTGTCGCGCTAAGAATGACCTTAGACGCTTTGCGCTGCGTTCGCAAAGTGTGAACTTCCCTACATCTTCAGGAGCGTTTGCAACACGCTGGGAGGCTTATTACCAACGATGCTGGGGCACAACCAGTGAACGGTTGATGGTAAATGGCTGACAACCTTCCCATTCACCATCAGCCATCCACCCCATATCTACAGTCAAGGAAGGAAGTTAAGAGTATGCCTCGCAACCCTCTTATTTACGCAGCGATAGGCATCATGGTGCTGTCGCTGATTGTGGGCGTTGTGTTGATCCCACGGCGGAAGCCCGTACCGGCGGCGGCTCCGCCGCAGCCAGTCAAGCAGGTCTTTGCGGACGTAGATATCCCACCGCATACCGCCATCACGTTGTCCATGCTGCGGGAGGCGTCGACGACTAACCCTGTGCCCGGTGTGGCGACGGATGTCAATGAGGTCGTCGGGCGCATCGCGCTCAAGTTAATTGGGCGCAACCAGCCCATTCAACGCAGTCTGCTGTCCGCCCGTGTGGGGTCATCCGAACCGATGACGACGTTCCACATCCCCGCCAACAAACGCGCCATCGGGCTGGCGTTCGACCCGCGCAGCGCGGCGCGGGTAGCGACGCCGGGCGACCGAGTGGACATCATTGCGGTTTACAGGGATGGCGCCGATGCCGTGGCGCGCACCATTGCGCAGGATGCAGAGGTGCTGGCGACGGACGAATCGTTCGCGGCGACGACGACACCGCCCGGCTCCGCCGGAGCGTCGCCCTCTCCTGCCGGGCAGCCGCCAGAGCGGAAGGAAATTTTAGTGATAGCCGCCGTGACCCCTCAGGAGGCGCAGCAAATCGTCGCCGCCAGTGAGCGCGGCACGCTCAAAATCGTGCTGCGCAACCCGCGCAACCCGCTCCATGTGCAGTTAGAAGAGTCGTGGGAGCATCCGCGCAAACCCCACAAGCACTACGAGCCACTCAACGTCGCCCGCGCCGGCAGTTCTGCCCAGCCAGCCCCTCAACCCGCACGCACGACCGCCGCCCGTCGCCCGCCGCTGCCGCCCCCCGCGCCAATATGGACGCCACCCTCCGGCGGGCCGTTGCCACCGGTCACCATCGAACCCAAGCCCAAGACCGTGCAGGTCATCAAAGGCACGCAAGTGCAGACGGTGCAGTTTACGCCGTAACCGACAGGAGACAACAAGAAATGGTAAGCGTTGAGGGGTGA
>JANWYM010000937.1 GCA_025055355.1 Abditibacteriales bacterium | reverse complement strand
CGGATGACCTGCGCCACCAGATGCTTTTTGATCTTGAGTTCAAACGCAATCTTCCCATGCACCAGCCGCAGGGGCGTTTCCGTATCGTCTTTATATTTCTCATACTCCTCGATAATCGCCGCTCTCAGTTCATCGGTCAAGATACGCGGGTGCGGTGCTAAAATCGTCCTGTCAGGCAACAACGGACGCTGCGGCTTGGGACGCGGCGCGGCTGGTTTAGGGGTCACCGGCTTGGCTGGCGCTAAACGATACTTGCGTATGCACTTGGGACACACCGTGGCGTCACGGTCATAACTAAAAAATGTACTCGAACAGTAATCGCATTGGCTTTTGAATCGCATGCCAGACATGATACACCTCGCGGAAACGCGCAGAGATCTATGGTCTAACCTCTGTCCATTTTAATCCGTTTTGCACGATAAATCAAGGGCAGGAAGGCAAAAAACTGCACCAAACGGCGAAGAAAACGACGGAGGCGCTGCCGAGAGGCAGTAAAAGGGGAACTCTTCAGGTTTCCCTGTGCGGCGCGGGTCTGACGTCAGGGACCCGCGCCCATCAAGAGGGATGCACCGCCAAGAGGCGTTAAGTCAGGGAATAGATAAGTGTGCAATTGCACAAGGGCGGAGGGGTCAAGGTCGAGACCACTTCGCCTACCCCCCACCCCCATACGGACTTTACCGTTCCTCGCCGCGCCAGCCCTCTTCACGGCTGCGCTGACGGCGAATGGGACGGCGATGGATAAACCGCTCCCATGTTTTGTGCTCGTGACTGACCTCGCTTTCGCCATACTGCCAGCAATACACCGTATCGGGGTCAGGGCTTTGAAAATCCACGATGAGCCAGCCTTTCGGCATGATACCCATCTCCGCGATGCGCTGCCGCCATTCCATCTCCACCAGTTGCTCAGCAGTGGCTTGGTGGATGATGTCGTATTTCTTAAACCCCAATGGTTTCCACGGCCACTGCACCTCCTCCATTTTCTCGATGGCTTCCTCGCAGACACGAATGACATCCCTGAGCGCGTAGTTGGCATCATCCAAGGTAAACGTGCGGATTTCCACTTGTTTTCCCTCCCGTATCAATCTGCCTGCGTTGCTGTGGCTGTCAGTTTACAACAGTTTTTGGTGAATGTCAAGCAACTCTCAGAGCGTGTATCAAAACCCCTCCCCCAGCCCTCCCCCAGAGGTTTTTGAGAGAGGCTCTAAACCCGAATGCGCGCGCTGAGCCACGGAATCGCGCGAATCAACTCGTCGCGCCTGTGGAAGGCTTGCACTTCGATAACGACCGGTCGGTCCATGTTGAGAG
>JANWYM010000936.1 GCA_025055355.1 Abditibacteriales bacterium | reverse complement strand
TCGGGCGCATCACCCCCCACTCGTTCCGGCACTACTTCGTCACCACCGTGCTGCGCGCCAGCGGGAATCTCAAACTGGCGCAGGCCCTGGCGCGGCACGCCAGCATCCAGGTCACGCAGCGCTACGCCCACCTTTCGGATGAGGAACTTGACCGGGGATATCACGAGATCTTCGAGAAGGAGTAGGTCGGACAGGCCTACGCGTCATGGCGAGTCGGCGCAGCCGCCGAAGCAGTCCTCCAGCGTTTGGCGAGGAGATTACTTCGACCGGCAGGCGAGGAGATTACTTCGACCGGCAGCAAACACGGCAGCAAACAGCGCCGGTCTCGCGAGAGCATTCAAATCTTCTCGGCGATTTTCTGCACATAGGTTTCATACGCCTGCTGCAGGCGGCGCGTGACCTCCCCCACCCTGCCGTCCCCCACCGGTTGACCGTCAATCTGGACGATCGGGACGACGCCGCGCGAACTGCTGGTGAGAAAAGCCTCTTCCAAGAGCGGAATCTCGGCGATGGGCAGGGCGCGGCGGCGAATCGGGACTCCCTCGCGGCGGGCCAGGCGCAGGACGATGCGGCGCGTCACTCCAGGCAGGATGCCCCGCCCTGCCGTCCCTAGTATACCCTGTCGGACGTAGAAGAAGTTGCTGGTCAGCCCCTCGAGGATGTGCTCGTTGTGGGTGAGGAGTGCTTCGAAGGGTTTTTTTTCTTCTGTGTTGTTTTCTTGGGGTTGTATTTGGTGGGTTGAAATGGCTACACGAAATCTTATCTCCTGACCGACCTCAATAAACCTCGTCTCCTTGACCGTCGGATTCTCGCGAAAATGCGACGTCGTGACCACAAAAACGCCCCACTCATATACTTCCGGCGGCAAGGGACGGAACGGTTCAACAGCAAGATAGACCTCCCCACCCCGCGTTAGCACCAGCCGCAGACGCGCCTCGTCTGCCTCAAAGTCCCGCAGCACCTCAGCCAGCATGCGCCGCAGGGAGTTCGAATCCAGGCATGGGGTTAGACCAAAACGCTCGGCTGGCTCATAGAGTCGCTTCAAATGCTGACGCAGCCCAATCACCCGCCGTTTCCGGTCGTAAGTGCGAAAGGTGGTGTAAAAGCCTTCCGGCAGCTGTCGCGTCACGGTGTCCAGCGAGGACATGTCGGCCACGCGAATCGGTTCAGGCTGCACACAGAGAGCGAACAGGGAGACGGTCATCCTATTCCTGCCAACAGACGCGATTACGGCCGGTTGTTTTCGCCTCGTAGAGCGCCTGGTCGGCGCGTTTGACGAGGCTGGCGAGGGTGTCTCCGGCGCGGCTGCTCGTCCCTCCCAGGG
>JANWYM010000935.1 GCA_025055355.1 Abditibacteriales bacterium | reverse complement strand
TCGCCGACGGGCAGACAAGGGCGAAGACATGCGCATCGCCATCCAACAAGAGGAAGAGAACCTGAAGGCGTTGATACGGGAAAAGGACGAGCGATCGAAGGAATTGGAGCAAGAGCGCATCCTCACCGTGTTGGAACCCGAACTGCAAGCCGTCGCCCTCATCATCCCCAAGTCGGCGCTGAGAGCAGAAGGGATTGTCCGACAGGATGAGGAGACCCGCAAGCGGGAAGTAGAAGAAGCGGGCATGAAGTTCGTGATGGACTATGAACACCAACAGGGACGGGAGCCAAAGGATGTGAGCCGGGAATTTCGCGGCTATGACATCGTTTCCACCGCGCCTGCCGAAACCCGCTACATCGAAGTGAAATCCTTTGCCACGACGGGGACGGTGGAGATGACCGTGCACGAATGGCAGATGGCTGAGCGCCTCGGCGACCGATACTGGCTCTACATCGTGGAGAATGCCTTGACAAAACCGACATTGCACATCGTTCAGAACCCGACCCGTCTCAACGCCCAGCCCATCGTGGGCATCGTGAAAGTGGTCATTGAGCAATGGAAGGAGGCAAATTAGCAATGCCGACACCTCAGCACTGGGACTGGCTGAAAGGGCAGGCAAAAGGAATAGTCGTAATGATCGCTATGGGTCAGAAGGGAGGATGTTTCGGTTAAAGTCCAAAATGTATCAGTCTCAGTGAGAGCAGTGTATGCATCAGACTGATGCGATTTTCGGCGATACGCTCTCTCATCAGCAAAAGAGTTTATTCGGAGGTCTCATGAGTTATTTAGAGGTCTCAGCGAATTTGCTTAAATAATGACACATCTAAATAACGCAATGGCGAAAAACGGGGCAGACGCTATACCATAGCCCAACGAATTATTGATTCGTCTGAGCAGGATATTGACCCTTCTCAGCGAATTCGATTCAATAACAAAGGGGTCAATAATTGAGGATTGAGGAGGAAACAGGAATGGTGCAACAGCGGTTGTTGATTGAGTCGGTCCTGCCCATCAAGGAACTTTCGGCGGAAGCGCGAAGGGAGAAAGCCATCCGTCACGGGCATATCTCTACGCTCCATGTGTGGTGGGCGCGGCGTCCGCTGGTGGTTGCGCGCGCGGCGGTGCTGGGTGCGCTCATTGGCGACGATGAAGAAGTCTCACCAGAGTTTATCGCGAACGTGTGCAAATGGGAAGTCCACGACGGCACCCCCAGTGGGCGTTACCTTTTGGAGCAGGCGCGGGCGCTCATCCGCAAGCGATTCGGCGACCGACCGCCGAAGGTTTTGGACTCCTTCGCTGGCGGTGGCAGCATCCCGCTGGAAGC
>JANWYM010000934.1 GCA_025055355.1 Abditibacteriales bacterium | reverse complement strand
AACTGTCCACACCTGAAGAAATCTGGTTCCACAGCGCGGACGGCACGAAGATACAGGGCTGGATTTTGAAGCCACCGCACTTTGACGCGACGCAAAGGTATCCGCTAATTTTCTACATTCACGGCGGACCGCACACGCAATATGGCAACGCCTTCTTCCACGAGTTTCAACTGCACGCGGCGCGCGGCTACGTGGTGCTTTACACCAACCCGCGCGGCAGCATGGGCTACGACGAGTCGTTCGCGGCAGCGATTCGCGGCGATTGGGGCAACAAGGACTACGAGGACATGATGGCGGCGGTGGATTATGCCGCCAAGTTACCTTACGTGGATGCGACGCGCCTGGGCGTCGCGGGCGGCAGTTACGGCGGTTACAGCACGAACTGGATTATCGGTCACACCGACCGTTTCAAATGCGCCGTCACCGACCGCAGTGTGGTCAACCTCGTCAGCATGGCGGGGACGTGCGACTTTGTGTTTCAAGACCATGGTTACTGGAAGGCGAACTGGTGGGATGACACGGCGGAATTCGTGCGGCAGTCTCCTCTCACCTACGTTGCTAACGTCAAAACGCCCCTGCTCATCATCCACAGCGAGGGCGATTTGCGCTGCCCCATCTCGCAGGCGGAGGAACTGTTCTCCGCGCTCAAGCGATTGAAGAAAGAAGTGGTCTTCGTGCGCTACCCCGCCGAAACCAGTCACGGCTTGTCGCGCAGCGGACCGCCGGACTTGCGGCTGCATCGGTTGGAGCAGATATGTCAGTGGTTCGATAAGTATCTCAAGGGATGAATGACTGTCCACCGACTTCACGGATGACACGGACCGCCGTGCAGACGCCGAGGAGTCATCCATGTCAACCGTGAAGTCGGTGAACAGCGCTCATGCAGAAAGCGATGGACCTACCGAAACGTGTGGAACTCTACGACACGACGCTGCGCGACGGGGCGCAAGCGGAGGGCGTCAGTTTTACGGTGGAGGATAAAATCAAAATCGCCCGTCAACTCGATGAGTTTGGCATGCACTACATCGAAGGCGGCTGGCCGGGCGCCAATGACACTGATGAAGAGTTCTTCACCCGTGCCCGGACTATCCCCTGGCAAAACGCTCGCATCGCCGCGTTCAGCATGACGCGCCGCAAAGGCATGAGGGCGGAAGAAGACCCCAACATGCAGAAACTCCTCGCCTCGGGCGCGCCGGTCATCACGCTGGTTGGCAAGAGTTGGGACTTTCACGTGACCCACGCCCTGCACGTGTCGCTGGAGGAAAATCTCCAGATGATTGCCGACTCCGTGCGGATGATGAAGCGGGCGGGGCGCGAGGTCATCTACGATGCGGA
>JANWYM010000933.1 GCA_025055355.1 Abditibacteriales bacterium | reverse complement strand
TTGAAGTCGTATCAGTTTGCCAATGTCTACCTCTCGCTTGCCGGCGGGCGCAAGACTATGTCGGCGTTGATGGCGATTGCGGCGCAGATCTACGGGGCGAAGATGCTCTGCCACATCGTGCCGCTGGACGATGCGTTGGAGCACGCCTACGACATCCGCACGTGGTCACAACTGCCGCGCGAGGAGCAGCAGCGCGTGCTGCACCCGCCTGCCGACAAAGTGCGGCTTGTCCGCTTGCCGCTGCTGAGTTTGTTCCCGCTGCTGGACGACTTTCTGCGCGCTCTGCGAGGCGAGGCGGGCGCGGACGCGCAGGCGTTGCGGTTACTGGAAGGCAGCCATCTGGTAGAGCGCGAACAGGGGCAAATCAAGCGCACCCCAAGCGGTGAGCAGTTACTCAGAATCCTCAGTGACATCGAGCAGTTGCCCGCCCCGTCGCCTGCGATGCCTGCCCAGAAGCAAGTCGTCATCCACGACCACGGCTACGGCGGCAAGCGGGCGAAAGTCGAAGCAATGGCGAAGAAACTCGCCGCCTGCCCATGGGTGGTCAGCGTGCAGACCATCCCCTACGGCAACAAGCCGCGCACCGCCATCCGCCACATCCACGACGATGGACGCGTTGAGATTGACGTGAAAACCGTTGAGTTCAGCGCAGGGTTGGAGGTCCGCACCACTGCTCAAACCAAAGGGCAAGCTCAGCGCGTGGCGCGGGAGGTGGAGAAGTTTATGCGGTGACATGCTCCGTGCGGTCGAATTTTGGGGCATCGTAGGTTGGGCGTCCCGCCCGACAGACAGGCTTGGGGAGCCAGCGCGTGGGGGCAGGGCGTCCCTGCCAGCCCTCTTTTGCGTTTTGCCTTTCCTTGTCATCGCGAGTGGAGCGGCGCCGCTTGTCATGACGCTTTTAAGTAACGGGGGAGGAGAGAAGCGCGCAACGCAAAAGTTCAGTTAATCTATATCCGCATTAGGGGTATCCGTGGGACATCTGCTCAACGCGGCGCACGCCCCGCGTGTGAGGACGTTCTTGCCACGTTAGCACGTTGGAACGTCGGCACGTTGGAACGTTGGAAAGTTAGAAAGTTAAACCTGCCAACGTGCCGACGTGCTAACGTGCTAACGTTTTAACGTGCTAAGGTGTCAGCATGTCAACGCTCCAACCTACTCACATAGATTACCTTCCCGTCTCCCTCGTGGCGGAGATGGTCTACTGCCCACGCAGTTTTTACTACCGCTTTGTGGAGCAGTGGGAGGAGGTCGTCAGCGCGGAGATGGTGCGGGGGACGCTGGAGGAGGAGAAACGACAGGGACGGGAGACGCTCACGCGGGAGACGGGGCGGCTGGTGC
>JANWYM010000932.1 GCA_025055355.1 Abditibacteriales bacterium | reverse complement strand
TGGGGGAGGGGTGAAATCACAACTTTGCAAAAGTCCAGAACGTTGAAACGTTGAAACGTTGGGAGGAAATCTCCATGCATATCACCTCACCCCTTGATGCGAAAGAACGCAAGGAAGTCATTGAGTTTCTGAAAAATGCCGACCCCGATGCACTCATGCAAATGTGCAGAGACAGCGTGTTGGAGGCTTTCCACCGTGCTGCGCAACGCGTGCCTGCCTATGCCAAGCACCTGCAAAAAGCCGGCGTGGACCCAGCACAGGTCAGGACGATTGAGGACTTTCACCGCCTGGTACCGATTCTCAACAAGCACAACACCTTTCATGTCTATGATATTGAGGAAATGTGTCTGGACGGCAACCTCGAAAACGTCAAGTCCATCCTGACCAGTTCGGGACACTCGGGCGTGTTTTCCTTCGGTGTCAACACCGCGCAGAACCTGCAAAACTCAGCGCGTTCGATTGACCTCGGTCTGGAGTATCTCTTTGGCGTGGACGAGAAGCGCACCTTGCTCATCAACTGTCTCCCGATGGGCGTCAAGGTCCACACCAACACCGTCGTGCAGGCGGAAACCAGCGTGCGCGATGACATGGTGTTAGCAGTGGTCAAGAAGTTCTCTCCCAAGTTCGACCAAACGATTCTGGTGGGCGAAGGGTCGTTCCTGAAGAAAATCGTCGAGGACGGACGCGAGGCGGGGATTGATTGGTCCTCGTTGGTCGTCCACATCGTCGCCGGCGAAGAAGGCATCGCGGAGAACTGGCGTGATTACATCTGCTCTCTGTTAGGGGTGGCGCCAGACGATTTCCAACGGGCTTTGGTGATGTCTTCAATGGGCGTGGCGGAACTGGACTTGAACATCTTCCACGAAGTGCCCGATACCATCCGCCTCCGCCGTTTAGCCCATCAGGACCCAAAACTGCGCTACGCCCTGTTCGGCGAAGGCGTGGATACCTGCCCAATGTTCTTCATCTACTACCCGCACCGCACCTACGTTGAGGTGCAAGGCGACCAGCAGCGCGGCAACCTCGTTATTTCCATGCTGAGCCCTGAGATGAAAATCCCGCTCATTCGCTACGACAGCGGAGACCTCGGACGCCTCTACACTCGGCAACAGGTTGGGGAAATCCTGGAAAAGTGCGGCTACTCCCAAGACTTATTGCCAGAGTGGAAACTTCCCATGGTAGCAGTGTTCAGTCGGGGGCACCACGTCGTCGCCGGCAACGAGAAAGTCTATCCCGAAGAGGTCAAGGAAGCCCTCTACAAGGACTTCGGCGTCGCGGCAGCCGTCACGGGCAACTTCAAGTTAAGCGCCACCGATGCGGGCTTGGGTCTGCTGGAGATACAA
>JANWYM010000931.1 GCA_025055355.1 Abditibacteriales bacterium | reverse complement strand
ATTGAAGAACCAGGGAACGGCATCTACGTCGGACTTCTGAAGCGGCTCTTTGAGTGCATAGACCTGAAAGGGTCATCAGGTCAGTTCATCTTCACCTCGCACTCTCCTTACTTCATTGACCTCTTCGACGGCTGCTTGGAAGGCGTCAGCGTAATGAAGGGAAGCGAGACACACTCGCGACTGATGAAGCCTGACGTAGAGAAACTGCGGGAACTTCTGGGGGAATTTTCGCTGGGAGAACTTCACTTTCGGGGAATGATCGCATGACCATCGGATACTCCGTCGAGGGAAGCACTGACCGTGCATTTGTGAACGGATTACGTCAACGCTGGTGCCCGAACGCTCAGATGGTAGAAGGCTCGTTTCGGGGGACAACAGGGCTCTCGCGGCGCCGCGAGATGCCTAAAATTTGCGCGGAACTCCGTTATAAAAACGCGGACGTCATAGTCTTTTTGACCGACGCCAACGATAGAGACTGGCGGCAGGTCAAAAGAGAGGAACAGGGGCGGATTCCCCCTGAATATAGAGATATAAGTCTCGTCGGTGTTGCCGACAGGAACATCGTATGTTGGATTGCTGCTGACCCCGTTTATCTCTCTCCTGAAGACCTTCAGGTTGCTGACCCGGAGGGAATTTTTGAGCGAGCGATGGGCATCACAACTTTCGATAAGAAAGAGTCGGAAATCGCTACGATTGTCAGAGGCGCTCCGCTGCGGAACTGGATTGCGCAGTCGGAGTCCTTCGCTGATTTCTACGACGACGCCCGCGCGTTGAGTCAGCGTCAGGGCTGTTCCATGCCCAACGAGCGCGAAAGGACTTGAGCGCGATGTCTCCAGCGTATCTATGGCAACTTCTCCTCTCGCTTTGCGCGAGCGCGGCGGCAATTTCCGACGTTCCACAGAACCACTCACTCTTCACCGTCCACGCCGCCCCCGCCCATCGCACGTGGGCGAATGCTATCCTCCGCTGGGCGGAGGAGTGCCGCGAGCGGACGCAGAAACGCTTGGGGCTGAAGTTTCGTCCGGTGGCGATTTATCTGGAGGCGCCCCCTGATGCGCCAGGATTTCGGCGGATGAAAGGTTTCCGCGACAGAGCCTACTTCGACCCGGTGTGGCTGGCGCAGCAGGGGGCGCGTGCCCGCGAGTTCGTCATGCATGAACTCGTTCACTGTGCGACGGAGCAGCACATTCAGGGACGCCCCGGCGCGCTGCCCAAGTGGTTCTCCGAAGGCATCGCCGATTGGGTGGTCGGCACGCGCCCCCCGTCGCCCCACGGCGCGCTGGCTGATGGCGCCGCGAAGTTCTCCCTCGCCGACCTCAGCCGCGAGTGGGGACATCCCGGCGACC
>JANWYM010000930.1 GCA_025055355.1 Abditibacteriales bacterium | reverse complement strand
ATAGTGTCAGCCACTGCGTAACTAATGCCGCATCCGTTGGGACTTTTCACCCCTTGGCGGAAGATGTGCAATAGTAGATTACCGTGCTCCCTCGACGGAAGACCTCCCGCAAAAAGGGCGGCGGTCGAAACGGCTGACCCGTGAGCAACTCCGTGTAGATGTCAGCGACCACGAAACCAATGCGGTTGTCGTTGAGGAAAACTTTCATCTCCTCCGCGCTCATCTCGCCCCTGAAAAATCTCCTCATCGGCACGAGTTTCTGGCTGAAGCGCAGCGTTTCCGCCCAGTGCCCGATGTAAACGAATTTGCCCGTGAGGGCAGGCAGGTGGCTGCCTAACAGCGGCGAGCAAAGAATGGCTTGATCATCGGGGACGTTCTGTTTCAGCCACCGCGCTGCCTGCCATTCTTCATCGCGCAAGAAATACGGTGGCTGCATGTTGCCCCAGCGCGGCGCGTTGTTCTCCACCACCCACTCCATCGCCATCCGCAGAAACGTTAGCTGTGAGGGAACGGTGAGAAGAACCGCTATGGTGATTGCCGTTTTTCGCGTCCGTTGCAGCGACTTCCATCGCTTCTTTGTTATCAACGGCACGAGACCGCGCATCAGCCCCACAGCGGCTAAGAGGCACAGCGGGATGTGCAACCCCTCCGTCATTTTGCGTTGAAAGGAAACGGGGGCGTAGATGAGGAGGAAGTTCAGAACCGCCCATGTCACGACGAACCCGATGCGCCCGCGTCGCCGTTTCCACATCCACCACCCGCCCCCAGCGGCAAGCAAGGCGATGAAACCGAAACTGAAAAGCAGGTGATGCGGCAACGGGGTCGCCGTCTCCGTCAACGCCTTGTCGCGGAAAATCGGGTTGCTTTTGAAGACCCATATTTGATAGAGGACGGACGGCAGCGACAGTGCCACGATGATGCACAGGCAGACAAAGCGTTTGAAGAGGGGCGACGCTCGGGGAGGACGACGCTCCAGCGGAGCCGATGGCTCGGCAGGAGCCTCGCCCCCCCGAGGGCGCACCACCCAACCACCTAACCACCCGACTGCCAAAGTCGCATAAACGATGAACACATCGTAGGTATGCACGTTCCCCAGCGCGAGTCCACACAGCCCGGCGTAAATTGCCCACCGCAGTTCGCCCGTGTCCATGCCCCGCAGCGCGCACAGGAACGTCCACACCAGCAGACACATCGAAAACGTAAACAGTGGATAGAGCAGCATGGACAGAAACGTATTCGCCTCGGGCATGATGAGACCGGGGTTGACGTCCACTGGGTTGAACGCGGGCAAGCCCAGCGACGCAAGCAGCGGATTAACGTAAGGAGCGAGCCAGCCAAACCCGGAG
>JANWYM010000092.1 GCA_025055355.1 Abditibacteriales bacterium | reverse complement strand
CGTGACACAGGAGAGTTTACGGGCGCACATCGGCATGGTCACCCAGGAGACGTTTCTGTTTCACGCGACGATACGGGAAAACTTGCTTTACGCCAAACCCGATGCGACGGAAGCGGAAATGGTCGCCGCCGCGCAAGCCGCGCACATTCACGATTTCATCTTGGGGCTGCCCGACGGCTACGAGACCGTCGTGGGCGAGCGGGGTTTCCGTCTCTCCGGCGGCGAGAAGCAGCGGCTCGCCATCGCCCGCGCCCTGTTGAAGAACCCGCGCATTTTGATTCTGGATGAGGCGACCAGCAACCTCGACGCGACATCGGAGTTCCTTATTCAGCAAGCCCTCGAAACGCTGCTGCGCGGGCGCACCTCGCTCGTCATCGCCCACCGCCTTTCGACCATTCTCAACGCCGACAAAATCCTCGTGCTGAACGAGGGACAACTGGTGGAGTGCGGGCGGCACGACGAGTTGCTGGCGCAGGGTGGGTTATACGCGACGTTGTATTATCAGCAGTTCAGCCGCGTGGTGGAGCAAACTTTGATGAACAGTTCCGAGGAGGCGATGGTCAAAGAGGACAAAGAGGCGGTGCCTGTGTGGACGCGGTTTGAAGATGAGGAGGAACCCGACTAAGAGCCTATCCGAAAACTCTCCCCTCCTTACCAAGGAGGGGTCAGGGGAGGTCCGGAGCAAGCCAATAGCCCCCGGTGGTCCTCTCGGATAGGCTCTAAGCCATGACAGCAGGAAAACGCCGTTGCGAACGTAGCAAAGCAATCCCCTCCGTCGGAGACGACTGCAGCGGAGGGGATTGCTTTGCTACGCTCGCAATGACAGGTATTTTCAAGGGAGAGGGCAAAACGCAAAAGTTCAGAGGAGGGAATGCAGATGGCAGAAGAGAAGAGACAAGAGGAGTCTTCCGCCTTGTCGCGGCGTGAGTTCTTGGCGGCAACAGGCGGCGCGCTGCTGGCAGCGGAGGTGCTGACAGCGCAGGCGGAGATCACGACGGAGAACGTCACGTTCAAAAGCGGCGACGTCTCCATCGGTGGATTTTTATGCCGTCCCAAGCAGGACGGTAAGTTTCCCGGCGTTATCGTCATCCACGAAAATCGCGGTATCACGGACTACATCGCGGACGTGACGAAGCAACTGGCGCAAGCGGGCTACGCGAGTTTGGCGGTCAACCTCTGCTCGCGCAAGTTGGGACCCGATGCGGCTGGCGGCACCGAACAAGCGATGGCGGCGCTGCGCGAATTGACAACGGAAGACGCCGTGAAGGACTTGGGCGCGGGTGTGGACTACCTCAAAAAGCAGCCGTTCGTGCGCGCTGAAAAAATCGGCTGCGTCGGGTTCTGCTACGGCGGGCGGATGAGCCTCCTGCTGGCGTGCCACCGCAAGGACATCAGCGCATGCGTCGTGTTTTACGGGCGTCCCGCCGATGCCTTCCCGCTCATCCCCAACCTTAACGCGGCAGTGCTGGCGAACTACGGCGAAGTGGACGGCGCGATTCCCGTCGCTGTTGTCAAGGAGTTAGAGGAAACACTGAAGAAAAACGGGAAGACGTGCGACATCAAAATCTACCCCGGCGCGGGACATGCCTTCCACCGCCCCGGCGGCAACAACTACAAAGAGGACGCCGCCAAAGATGCATGGGCGCGGACGCTGGGGTGGTTTGAAAAGTATTTGAGGGGGTGAGGTTCTTCTCCAATAATCGTCGTCGTCCTCGTCGTCGTCCTCGTAATCGGTCATTGACGTCACTTCGCTTAGAGCCTATCCGAAAAGTAGCCCGCGACGCCGTCGCGGAATCATCCGTCGCGGCGCAACGGGCTACATGCAAGACGATTTTCATGCGTCACAGGAGGCGTTCAATGAAGACAATACAACTTCACATCAACGGCGTCAAACGTTCCGTTGACACCGACCCAGAGCGGACGCTGCTCAGTGTGCTGCGCGATGACCTCGACCTGACCGGCGCGAAGTATGGCTGCGGTGAGGGGCAGTGCGGGGCGTGCACGGTGCTGGTAGACGGTCAACCTGTCCGCTCCTGTCACGTGCGCGTGGAGGCGGTGGCGGGCAAGCAGATTACTACGATAGAAGGCTTGACGCAGAACGGACAACTGCACCCGCTGCAACGGGCGTTCCTCGAACTGGACGCGATGCAGTGCGGCTACTGCACGCCGGGGATGATTCTCTCCGGCGTCGCGCTGCTTGCCAACAATCCCCATCCCAGCGAAACCGAAATTGTCCGCTTCATGAACGGCAACATCTGCCGCTGCGGCACATATCCGCGCATCATCGCCGCCATTCGCCGCGCCGCGCAGATGATGAAAGGAGGCGCGCGATGAGCGACAAACTCGTAGCGCAGGCTTCCAGCCTGCCCGTCGAACCCGAACGCTACGAACTCTTCGCCGCTCCCGTCTACGATTTCACGATAACGCGGCGCGATTTCTTCAAAATATTGGGCGGCGGTCTCGTCGTGCTTTGCCTGCTCGATGACGCGCTGGCGCAGGGGCGCGGTGGCGGGCGCGGCTTCGGCGGCGCGGCGCCGCAGGAGATTAGCGCGTGGCTGCACATCGGCGAGGATGGCACGGTGACGGTTTACACAGGCAAAGTGGAAGTCGGGCAGAACGCGCGCACCTCGCTCACGCAGGTCGTCGCGGAGGAACTGCGCGCACCTCTCTCGTCCGTCCGCGTGCTGATGGCGGACACCGACCTCGTGCCGTTTGATGCGGGCACGTTCGGCAGCCGCACCACACCCGACATGGTGCCGCGCCTGCGCCGCGCGGCGGCGGCGGCGCGGGAATCGCTTCTTGACCTCGCCGCCGAACAGTGGAAGGTCGAACGCGGCACGCTGCTCGTTGCCGACGGCAAGGTGCATCACCCACCGACGAATCGCGCCATCACCTTCGGCGAACTGACCAAAGGGCAAAAACTGATGAAGTCCATCGGCGGCGACGTCCCGCTGACGCCCGCCGAACGGTGGAAGGTTATCGGTCAATCCATCCCCAAGGTCAACGGACAAGACCTCGTGACGGGCAAACACAAGTTTTCGTCTGACATCAAACGCCCGGGCATGTGGTTCGGCAAGGTGCTGCGCCCGCCGTCGTTCGGCGCCATGCTGGTTGCCGTTGACACGCAAGCCGCCGAAGCGATGGGCGTGACAGTGGTGCGGGACGGCAACTTCGTCGGCGTCGCCGCGCCGACGGAGCATCTGGCTGCCAAGGCACTCAGCGCGATACGCGCTGAGTGGAACGCGTCGCCGCAGCCGTCAGGGAAGGAACTGTTTGAGTATCTGAAGAAGAACGCGGTGCCCCCGCCGCCCAGCCCTGCCATCGAAGAGGGCTTGGCAGCCGCCGACATCAGGTTGGAGCGGACTTACACCATCGCTTACATTGCTCACGCGCCGCTGGAGCCGCGCGCGGCGGTGGCGGAGTGGAACGAGGGGAAACTGACGGTCTGGGTCGGCACGCAGCGCCCCTTCGGGGTGCGCAGCGATGTGGCGCGGGCGTTTGGCATTCCCGAAAGTCAGGTGCGCGTCATCGTGCCCGACACGGGTTCGGGCTACGGCGGCAAGCACACCGTCGAAGCCGCCACCGAAGCGGCGCGGTTGGCGCAAGCGGCGCGGAGACCGGTCAAGGTCGTGTGGACGCGCGAGGAGGAATTCACGTGGGCTTACTTCCGTCCTGCGGGGGTCATCGAGGTCCGCAGCGGTGTGAAGAAGGACGGCACGCTCACGGCGTGGGACTTCCACAACTACAACTCCGGCGGTTCGGCAATCCGCCCGCTGTATGACATCCCGCACCAACGGAGCGAGTTTCATCAGACGCGCTCCCCATTGCGTCAAGGCTCTTATCGCGCTCTGGCGGCGACTGCCAACCACTTCGCCCGCGAGACGCACATTGACGAACTGGCGCACGCCGTCGGCATGGACCCGCTGGCGTTCCGCCTGAAAAACCTCAAAGACGAACGTTTACGCGCGGTGCTGACGGCAGCCGCCGAGCGGTTCGGCTGGGGTAAGTCGAAGCAGTCAGAAGGTCATGGCTTTGGCATCGCGGGTGGGTTTGAGAAGGGCAGTTACGTCGCCACCTGCGCGGAGGTGCAGGTGACACATCGGCAGGTGAAAGTCATGCGCCTCGTCACCGCGTTTGAGTGCGGCGCGGTCATCAACCCCGACCACCTCAGAAACCAAATCGAGGGCTGCCTGATGATGGGCATCGGTGGCGCGCTGTTTGAGGCAGTTCGGTTTGAGAACGGCACAATCCTCAACCCCCGCTTTTCAGCGTATCGCGTGCCGCGCTTTGTGGACACGCCAGCGATGGAAGTCGTTCTGCTGGACCGCAAGGATTTGCCGTCCGTGGGAGCGGGCGAAACGCCCATCGTCGCCGTCGCGCCCGCCATCGGCAACGCCATCTTTGACGCTACCGGCGAGCGGCGGCGGACGATGCCGATGGTGTGATGGGTCAGCCAACGGACAACTAAACTTCTGCGTTTTGCCCTCCCCTTATAAAAACGCCTGTCGTCGCGAAATGACGTTTTCCTGCAGCCCCGCGCAGGGAGCGAGCAGGACGCCGCTCCGTTCGGATTGCCTCGCTGCCGGAATGACGTCTTCCTGCAGCAGGGAGGAAGAGAAGCGCGAAACGCAAAAGTTTAGTTTAGTCCAACTTCTGGGGATTCGCCTTTAGTTATGGCATATGATGGGGCGTTTGAAACAGGTTTGGAAAAAAATTTATTTTTCGCGGGCGGGGATTTTTTGGTGGGCGTGCTATAATCAGGGACACTTTTTGTCTGGGAAGGAGCAAGGTGGGAACGATAGGTAAAGCAGGGGTTTTGTTTCTCGCGTTGGCATTGGGGTTTGGTCTGGGGACAGAGAGGAGTTGGAGTGGCGCTTTTGCACACGATTGACTTTCCCCCCGCCCTGTGATAGACTTCCAATCAAGTTTCACAACAAGGTATAAATGAAGATACCACTGATTGAATGGACGCGCGCGGATGCCCTCTACTCGACCTCATCCGTCTGCATCCATCAAATCAGTGGTATTTTTTGAGGGGTTGGTCTGCTGCATGTTTTTTCTGGGCACACAGAAGGTTAACGCGCAAGGGCATTTAGAGATTGGCGGTTGCGATTGCGTGGAGTTGGCGCGCAAGTTTGGGACGCCGCTCTACGTGCTGGACGAGGCGTTGATTCGGCGGAACTGCCGCGACTATCGGGCGGCATTTGAGAGACGCTATCCTCACGTGGAAATTATCTACGCCACTAAAGCCTGCCTCACGACTGCCCTGTGCCGCATCATGCAGCAGGAGGGGTTGTCGCTGGACACCGCGTCGGCGGGCGAGTTGTTCACCGCCCTGAAAGCCGAGTTCCCCGCTGAGAAAATTTACCTGCATGGCAACTTCAAGTCCACCCGGGAACTGGAGATGGCGTTGAGCGCCCGCGTCGGGCGCATCGTTGTGGACAGTGAACTGGAGTTGGAGCAACTCAACGCCCTCGCCGCGCGGCGCGGGCAAGTCGCCGACATTCTGCTCCGCGTTACCCCGGCCGTTGACCCGCACACGCACGAATACATTCAGACGGGCAAGGTGGACACTAAATTCGGCTTGGGCATCGGCACGGGCGCGGCGATGCAAGGCGTCAAGCGCGCCTTGTCGCTGAAGCACCTGCGGCTGCACGGCTTCCACAGCCACATCGGCTCGCAGATTTTAGACGTCCACTTCTTTGAGATGGGCGCGGAACTGTTAGTCGCCTTCATCAAAGCCGTCGCGGAGGCAACCGGCTTTGAAGCGAAGGAACTGAATGTCGGCGGCGGGTTAGGCATCAAATATGTCTCGGAGCACAAGCCGCCCACCAAAGAGGAATTCGCCGAAGCCCTCGTCGGCGCGGTCAAGCGGGCGTGTGCCAAATACCGAGTCGCGCTGCCGAAATTGATGCTCGAACCTGGGCGCTCCATCATCGGCGACGCGGGCATCACGCTTTACACCGTCGGACCCATCAAAGATATCAACGGCGTGCGCACCTACGTCAGCGTGGACGGCGGCTTGTCCGACAACCCCCGCCCCGCCCTATACCAAGCGCGCTACTCTCTGATTTTGGCGAACCGCCCGCTCGACGACGAAAAGCAGGTCGTGACCGTCGTGGGTAAGCATTGCGAGAGCGACATGCTCTTTGAAAACGTCACGCTGCCCAAACTGCAGCCCGGCGACATCTTAGCCGTGCAATCCACCGGCGCGTATAACTTCTCCATGTCGAGCAACTACAACCGCTTCCCGCGCCCCGCCGTTGTGCTGGTCCACGACGGACGTGCCGAACTCATTGTCCGACGGCAAACGTTGGAAGACCTCATCGCGCAGGACATCATCCCTGAGCGGCTGCGATAGGATTGTGCCGCTGAGAGTGCAGAGGCAGGTCTGTTTTCGGACGGGTTGTTCCTGCCGATGCATCGGCACCGCGCCGCCGGACAATCGCGGCGACACCATTCCCCGACAAGTTGGGGTCTCCAGAACCGTTGTGGATGTTGACTCTCTCTATCACCGCTGCGCGAACAGTGACGCGCGCGGCAAAAGTTGCGGCTGCGCTGGCGGCTCCAATAGGCGCTTGGGGATGAGGAGGGAACGTTTGGTGCCGTCCGTGTGGGTGAGGGTGACGCCGATGAACTCCATCCGCCTGTGCCGCTTGAAGGTCGCCTCGTAAGGCGGCGCAATCTTCTTCTGACGGGCGAGGATCTTCTGCTCCTTGTCGGCTAAGAAAAACTCGATGTCCTCGACGTTGGCGCGGTTGCCCGTCCACCAGATTTGCAGCTTGTCCTTGCCTATCAACCCGACGATGATGGGTTCGTTCTCCAAAGGCTGCACGAGGACCGGCTCGGGCGGGTCGCGCCGCGAAGAGGGGTCACGGGGGTAGGGGTAAGGATAAGGGTAAGGGTAAGGGTAGGGATACGGACGATACTCCGGCTCGCGCACGATGACGAGCGGGGGACATTTGCGGCGGCGACAGTGGCGGCAGTGAGGGTGGTCGCAGCCTTTGCACTTCTTCTGCCATTCCAGACGATACTCTTCGACGCGCTGGCGGAGGTCACAGTCTTTCTTGTCCTCGTCTTCGTTACCAGCGCCATCGCGAGGTCGCTTGTCGCGGGGCGCGTGGGCGTTCAGGTCTTGCGGCTGGCGCGCGGTGTCCTTGGGCGCATCGGTTTTGGAGGCGCCAGGACTGTTGTCCCCCTCGTTCCTTTGGCTGCGGGCAGCGCGTTCTTCGCGCCTTTCCTCCCGTCGCTCTTCGCGCCGCTCCTGCCGCTGCTCACGCCTTGCTTCGCGGTTCACCATACGTTCATGAGAAGAGGAGGAACGCGCCGAACGGCTGGACGAGGCATCCGAGGAGGACTTCCCGCCGCCATCGCCTTTGCCGCCCCCGTTGCCTTTCTTGTCCGCCCACGCCCCGATGCAGAAGAGACAGAGGCTCCATGCCCACAGCACCAGACGCACGTTGCGCTTCATCACCATCACGCCCTCCCCGTGAGATTCTATCTGCTGAAGAAGAAGTTTGGATGGGTTGGACCGTTCCCACGTTCTTCAGCCATTTTACGGCATTGCATTATCCCTGTCAAATCAGTTACAATAGAAGTAACGCACAGGAGAAAGGAGGTCTGGCGATGGAGATTCCCGTTCGGGTTCAGCAGTTGGCGGAACTGCTGCAAAGCAAGGGGTTGACGCCAAAGGGCTACGGCGAGACGGAGGAGCATTTCATCCTGCAAGTCGCCGAGAGCGCATGATGACAGACGTTTGCGAATCTCCTCGGCGAGGAGAAGTCCTACGAAGGTCGTCAGCCCGTGATTGAAGGGACAAACCTCTACTTCCGCAAAGACGGCGTAGCGCAGCAAAGCCCGCTGTGTGCGGAGGCAGAAAAGCCGTTGACCATCCAGTAAGTTCAGGGGGTTCAGGGGTTCATGGGATCATGAACCCCTGAACCCATTAACCCCATGAACTCCTGAACCATTATGGCAAGCATCGAACTGCGCGTTGGGGAGTTGACTGCCCGCATCGGCGACAATGCGGCGGAGGGGATGCATCGCGCCGGTTACAACGGCGTGTGGTCGTTGACAACGAGGGATGACCAGGAGAACCTGTTTGTCCCAACGGTAGCGGGGTTGAACTTTGAGCATATCTTTGACGGACACGTGGGCGAGCGCGACAAACTCTTTGAGCCGCGCCACGCCCCGATGACCCTGCGGCAAATCGCCGAGAACGAAGTCGAACTGCACCAGCCGCCCACCCCCTTCTGGCATCTGGAAAGTTGGACGCGGTTCACACTCGTCGCCCCACACTTCATTGACATAACCTTCCGCTGCGTCCCTCATCAACATACCTACAATCACGGTTATATCGGCTTGTTCTGGGCAAGTTACATCAACGCGCCAGAAAACAAGAGCATTTACTTCTGGGGGCGACGCGAGGGCGATCGCGCCTCGCGCTGGCTGCAACTCTGCACGCAGTATCACTACGACGAGTCCACCGTCGTCCACGTTGACGAACCACAGCCGCGACTCACAATCTCCGACGGTCATCCGCCCATGCTGTTTACCAACTACTCTGCGCTGCGCTACGAGGAGCCGCTGATGTTCGGACGCTGGAAGGACAAAGTATTCGCTGTGATGTTCGACCGCACGTCGGGCGTCCGCTTCGCCCACTCCCCGTCGGGAGGCGGCAGCACGCCCGATGGACAGGACACGAACCCCGCGTGGGACTGGCAGTTCATCATCCCCACCTACGATGTCAACACAGAATACGGCTTCAAAGCGCGTGCCGTTTTCAAGAGGTTCGCCGGGCGGGAGGAGTTGCGACGGATGTGGAAAGATTGGAGACCATAAGGACATGTTGGAGTTGTAAGGTGGGGGAGAGCGAGTTGTCTGTTGAAGTCGGGCAGGTATTCTGGTATGATGTCTGTTGAGTCGCGTCACGCCTTCAACGGAGGCGTTGTTTATGCCGATGCGTCAGCACCAGGCTGCAGGGAAATGTGGGACGAGTTGCCAACGTGTCCTACATTGTCAGAGGAGTTACTCATGTCTCAACTGAGATACTACGCCGCATGAAAATGTCATGGCAAGCGCAGCGAAGCAATCCCCTTCCCAGGAGATGACTTCGCTGCGCTCGCCATGACAGGTATTTTCAAGGGAGGTTCTCATGCAGCGCATCATTCTCAGGCACCTGAGCGGTTCCAAAGCGAACCAGGTCGAGGAGTTTTCCCTTGACCAGTTTAAGGAACTCATCGCCGGGCGCGATCCGTCGGCGACAGTGAAATACGACCCTACCCACGATGATTTAGTCAGCCGTCAGCACGCCAAGATCATGCCCGACGAGAATGACCCGACGCAGTTTGTCATTGTGGACCTCAACAGCCGCAATGGGACTTACGTGAACAAGCAGCGCATTGTCGGCTCCGCCCGCCTCGCGCCAGGCGACGTCATTCAGTTAGGCCCGGGCGGACCTGCATTTGAGTTTGACCTCGACCCCCGCCCCGCCCCTTTGGTGCATCCTACCCGCGAAGCCACCGTGAGCCCGGCGACGCGCGTGAGTGAGGTGCCGGTCGGGACCGCTGCCGCTGCGCCCGCCGAACCCCCGCGCACGACGGTCGGCAAGGCGACGGTGGAGCGGATGATTTCCCAGACGCAGCGGGAAACCCGCAAGTCTATGCTGGGCGTCGCCGGTGGCGTCGTGGCACTCGTCGTCGTCGTCGCTGCCTTTTTGATTTACAGGAGCCAGTCCTCCACGTCCAAGTTGGAGCGCGAACTGGGAAAAGCCAAGACCGAACTGAGCCAAGCCAGGGCTGAAATCGGCAAGGCGAAGGAAGAAGCCAAAGAAGAAGCCCTGGCGGAGATCAAAAAGAGCGCGCCGATGACCCCGACGCAGATTGCGGAAAAATACTCCGATGCCGTCGTGTTGCTTGAAGTTGGCTGGAAGTTGATTCACACCCAGACGGGTGGACAAATCTACCATCAATACGTGCCGGTGCAACTGAAAGGTCAGGGCGAACAACCGCAGCAGGAGTTGGCGCCCGCCTACATCCAAATTGGCAACGCCATCGAACCCGTGTTGACGCTGGAAGCGGGACGCAACAAACCGATTGGCGGACAGCACAGCGGGTCGGGGTTCGTCGTGAGTAGCGACGGTTTCATCCTGACCAACCGCCACGTCGCAGCGACGTGGGAAACTTCTTATCCTCTGCCGCCGGGCGTCCTGTTGCAGCCGACTCAAGAAGGACTCAAAATGGCAGGCATGGTGGAGCAGCCGCCGCGCGATTGGGTTCCCACCAAAGCCAAATTCCTCGGCGGCAAACCGATTTCTGGCAAGACCGTCGAGGGGAAACACGATTACCTGGACGTAGTCTTTGCCAAAACGAAAGACCGCATCCCCGCCCGCCTCGCGCGCGTGTCCGACCGGCACGACGCGGCGCTGGTGAAGGTGGACATCCCGCGCTCACTGCCCAAGGTTGAACTCTACGATAATTACGACACCGTCAAAGTCGGCGATAGTGTCACCATCTTGGGTTACCCTGCCATCTCGCCCCCACGCATTGCCGGCACGCGCTCGAAGGACCCGTTCAATCCCGAAGCCGAGTTCAAGACGATCGCCGACCCCACTCTTAGCACAGGTAACATCGGCAAAATTCTGCGCGGACAGGAGGCGCCGGGCAAGGACTTGGTGGTGAGCGGATTCGGGGACTCTTACCAGTTGACGACCAACTCCACCGGGGGCGGCAACAGCGGCGGTCCAGTGTTTGACAGCCAGGGACGGGTCATCGCCATCTTCTTTGCGGGCGGATCGCGCGGTGGCGTGACTATTACCTTTGCTGTGCCGATTCGGTTTGGCATTGAATTGATGGGCGTGTCGCCGGTGACGAAGTAGATGGGGCAGCCTGCCTTGAAAATACCTGTCATGGCGAGGGGCGCGAAACCAAAAAAAAAGACAGAGAGGGGGGAGAATGG
>JANWYM010000929.1 GCA_025055355.1 Abditibacteriales bacterium | reverse complement strand
TGGGGGATGATGTTCTACCACGTGCGCCTGGCGGGAAAAGTGATCCTCGCCCCGCGCGGTTCGGCGGGGTTGGGGTTCGGCATTCCAGCGGCGATTGGTGCGGCGTGCGCGCGACCCGATGCGAGAGTGATTGCGCTCTGCGGCGACCACGGCGTTTGCTACGCGCTGGGCGAGTTACCGACAGCAGTCTCCTACGGCTTGAACGTCAAAGTGATTGTGTTCAACAATCGCGGCTCGCGCTGGATTGACCACTGGCATCGCATCTACTTCAACGGCACGGGCGAACCGTTCGTGTGGGGCGATACGGACTTCGCCACTGTCGGCAAGGGCTTGGGCTGTTGTGGGGTGCGCGTCGAACAACCCGACGACCTCGCCGATGCGCTGCGGCAGGCGCTGGAGCACAACGGACCGGCGCTGGTGGATGTAATTGTTTCAGGCGAAGAGACACCGATTGCAGCGTATCGGCAGGCGTTGGCGGAGAAAGAGAAGGTAGGGTATCACGGGTAATGCTGTTCACGGATGGCACGGATGACACGGATTCTGCGGCAGCCGCACAAAATTAATCCGTGTCATCTGTGAACAGTAGTTTTTCAGCATGTTTGAATTGACCGACAAAGTGATGATTGTGACCGGCGCGGGGCGCGGCATCGGCAAGTCCATCGCGCTCAAGGCAGCGCAGGCGGGCGCGGATTTGAGCATCGGTAGCCGCACGATGTCTGCGCTTGAAGAGGTTGCCGAAGTCGTGCGCAGCATGGGGCGGCGGTGCGAGTGCTTCCCGCTGGATGTCACAAAGGTGGACTCGATTAACGCCTTCGTCGACAGCACGCTGAAAGCGTTCGGGCGGATTGACGTTCTCGTGAACAACGCGGGGTTCAACAAAATCAAGCCCGCACTGGAAATCACGGAGGAAGAATTTGACTACATTGTGGACGTCAACCTGAAGAGCGTTTTCTTCATGAGTTGCGCGGTGGCGCGGCATCTCATCGCGCGCGGCGGTGGCGGGCGCATCATCAACATCTCGTCGCAAGTGGGCGTCGTCGGTGGACCGCTGCGCGCGCCTTACAGCGGTGCGAAAGGCGGCGTGACGCTGCTGACGAAAGCGTTAGCCGCTGAGTGGGCGCCGCATCAAATCACCGTCAACGCCGTCGCGCCCACCGTCACGCGCACGCCGATGGCGGAGAAGGCGATGGAGAACCCCGACTTCCGCAACAAGGTTCTGCCCAGCATCCTACTCGGTCGCCTCGCTGAACCCGACGAAATCGCCGCGGCGGTCATTTACCTCGCGTCGGACGAGGCGGGTATTGTGACGGGACATACGCTGGTTGTGGACGGGGGATGGACGGCGGTG
>JANWYM010000928.1 GCA_025055355.1 Abditibacteriales bacterium | reverse complement strand
GAGGGGGGAGGTTCTGGGGACTTCCCACGTGAGGCGTCCCGTCTGATAGAACAGTCCCATGTCAAGCGCGTGGAACGGCACGACCCCATCGAAGAGGAACGGCGTGAAGCCGACGGGTTTCTGCCGCCAGTAGTCCACGAAAATCCCCGCCCGTTCGCCGAAGCCGTGCTGGAAGTGGCTGCGGTATTCGAGGACGTATTGCGCGGTGTCGTTGCTGTAAAGCGCCTGCTTGAACGTGCCGCCAAAGGTCAGTTCCGTATTTTCGCCGAAGCGTTTGATGTATTCATCACCCACGCCGGGGAAGTCGAGTTGAAAGTAGGTGCGCCGCAGGCGAAGGCCACCCACTCCCGTCTGATGGGGATTGCCATACTCGCGGTAGTCGCCGACGCTGAACTGGGCGTCGGCGGGCAGTAAACCAAACAGTTTGCGTTGGTTGCGGTTGCTGCTCCAGAACAGAGCGATCTCCGGCACGCGGTCGAGGGCGTTGCGGAACTCGTCGCCGGGCGAGGTGAAGCGGTCGAGGTCCTGCAACTTCTCGAACCGCAGAATGGTTTCGAGCAGCCTGCCGGTGCGCGTCAGTTGCAAGCGGTTGGTCAGTTCCTCGCTGCGCGGCTCGCCCAGCACGATGAGCGAGCGGCGGTAGTCGGCGGAAAAATCGAGAAAGGTGTTGCGGCTTATCTGCGCGCGCTGGATGGCAAACTGTCCCGTGAGGCTATCCGTCCCGCCGAAAAACGGCGAGGTGCTTCTCTCAGAGCGCAGGTTCAAAAAGACGTTGCGCGACGGCGATTGCACAGAAAAGTTAAGGTTGCGGAACGACGTGCCGGGCGCAGTGAACTGGTTGTTCTTCGTCGAGTCGAAGCCCAGCGTGGCAAGGACATCGTCCAGCAGCCGCTGCTGGTGGCGGAAGCGCACGTCGAACTGCGTCGCGCCGGTGCGGCGGTCGTTGACCGTGTAGAAGTAAATCGTGCCTAACGCGTCGGCGAAGCCGTAACTGTGCTGCGTCCCGATGCCAATGCCTCGCTGGGTCATGAAGTCCAGAAAGAGCGTGCCAAGCAGGCGCTCGGTGGAGAGGTAGTTGAAACTGTTCTTGACGAAGAAGCCCTCCACTTCGTTATGTCCGACGGAGGGCAGCCGCAGTCCACGCTGGCGTTCCAGGCGGGGGCGCAGGGGGATGACGTAGTGCCGGCGGGAGAAAATTTTCCGCCCCAGCAGCCAGAAGGAGACGTTACGCATCACGATGTTGTCTTGAGGGGTGATGACGACTTCTTCGGCGCGGATTTCGTAGTGCGGCTCGGAGAGGTCGCAACTGGTCAGCATCCCGCGAAACGTCGTCGTGCGCTCCGGGCTGA
>JANWYM010000927.1 GCA_025055355.1 Abditibacteriales bacterium | reverse complement strand
GCACGTTGGCACGTTGGCACGTTGGCACGTTGAAACTTGCGGACGTGCCAGCCTGCCAACGCGCTAACGTATCAACCAACCCCCAATCCCTCCCACGAGAGGAGAGGGGAAAAGATGACAGTAACCGCGTAACCCTATAACGTTGGGAAGTTGGCAGGTTGGCACGTGCAAACGTTCCAGCGTGCCAACCTGCCAACGTGCTAACGTATGACCTATCACCCCATGATGCCCTCCGCCGCTGACGCCGGGATGAGCCCCTCCCGCAGGGCGCGATTGGCAAAGTCGGCGGGATTGGAGGTTTTGGCTAAGGCGTGCTCCCACGTGACCTTCCGCTCGCGCAGCAAGCCGATGAGGTATTCGTCTAAGGAAATCATGCCCAGTTCGCGGCTGGTCTGGACGATGGAATAAATCTGAGGCGTCTTCGCCTCGCGGATGATGGCGCGAATGGCGGGGGTGCAAATCATGATCTCAAACGCCGGAATGCGCCCTTCGCCCTCCGCCAGCGGCAGCAGCGTTTGCGAGACGACGCAGAGCAGCGTCGTGGCTAACTGGGTGCGAATCTGGGACTGTTGCTCGGGCGGGAAGACATCAATGATGCGGTCCACCGTCTGAGCAGCGTCGGTGGTGTGCAGGGTGGCGAAGACGAGGTGTCCCGTTTCCGCCGCCGTAATTGCCAGCGCGATGGTTTCGAGGTCGCGCATCTCGCCGACGAGAATCACGTCGGGGTTCTGGCGCAAGACGTGCTTGAGGGCATTGGCGAACGAGTGCGTGTCCACCCCCAACTCGCGTTGCTCGACGGCACACAGTTTGTCCTGATGCACAAACTCGATGGGGTCTTCGATGGTGATGATGTGGGCGCGGCGGTGCGTGTTGATGTGGTCAATGATGGAAGCGAGCGTTGTTGACTTGCCCGAGCCCGTCGGCCCGGTGACGAGGAACAACCCGCGCGGGCGCATGGCGAGGTCCTTGAAGATGGGCGGGAAGTTCATCTCGTCAATGGTCTTGATCCGCACCGGGATCTGACGCAGCACCGCCCCCACGTGGAAGCGCTGACGGAAGACGTTGACGCGGAAGCGCGCCACGCCGGGTAGGTAGTAGGACATGTCCAGTTCCATCTTCTCCTCGAAGCGGCGGCGGCGCTCTTCGTTCATGACGGCATACATCAGTTTCTGGATGTCGTCGCCCTGCAACACAGGGAACTGCGTCTGCCGGGTGAGTCTGCCATGGATGCGGAAGATGGGGGGCTCCCCGATGCGGAGATGCAGGTCGGAGCCTTCTTTCTCCACGAGCAGCCGCAGGAAGTCGTCCAGGTGATACTTGTGCCCAGAACTGAGGGTGACAGGTTCATGCCCCTCC
>JANWYM010000926.1 GCA_025055355.1 Abditibacteriales bacterium | reverse complement strand
GTAAACTTTATCCTGCTGAAGTGGAATGGGCGGCAGTCGCTGGATTTGTGGCTGGCGAAACTGCTGCGGTGCAGGGATGCCGCTGTGGAAACTCATGTTCGTCATGAACTCGGTGCCGATAGTCATCTTAGCGTAGCGCGACGCCAGCGTCATCCCCATGTATTCCCCGATGCCCTCTGGCGGGTCGCTCCAGCTCCACCAGCCCATGACGGCACCGTTGGGGCGACACGCTGCGAGGATCTCTTCGGCAAGCCGTATCTCTTCCGCTGGGTCTTTGCCCTCATCCGCGCCATCCACGCCGCCGGAGATGAAGAAGGTGAAGATGCGATGCGCCACGAGGTAATCCGTTTGCTGCGGGGAGCGTCGGGGATGCCCAGAGCAGAGAACGTCCTGGTTCATCTGTGGCCACAACGTTCGGAACGCCCAGCGGTAAGCGTCCACGTCGCGCCGCCACCTGCCGCGCAGATCAGCAATCACGGGCAGCGACCACCGCTCCGCTAAGGCGGGGGTGCAGACCATGCCCCCTCGAACGGACGCCAGCATCGTGCCGACGTTGAGAAAACGCTCATCCACCAGAATCGCCCCTTTGACGACGGCACGAAACCGCTGAATAACGGCGTCCGCTGATGCCATGCGTTCCACACGCTTGACGTAGCCCCTCTCCTGATACCACCGGAGCCAGCGGTCATCGTGGTCAGTGTAAATCAGGTAGAGGCGCGGGCGCTGCGCGTTCACCAGCCCTTGCAGGCACCCCAACGCCACGCGCGTCGGTTGGTCGTCGGCAGCGACGGAGTGCACCACAACGGCCTCTTCAGCAGAAACAGGGGGACTTTGCGGAAAGACGCGGCGGCGGCGCACAGGCGCAAACGTTAGCAGTTTACGCTTCGGCAACACGTGCCGTGCGACCCACGCCTCCAGTCGCTTCTTCGCCGCCCTAGCTTGGGCAGCAGTCAACGCGCCCGCAGTCTCCAGCGCATAAATCGCGCTGCGCAGCACCAGTTGTCTTGCCATCAAGATCTCCGCCGGGTCGCGTGGGTCGCTCAACCATTGCGTTCCCGCCCATACGTCCACGGCCCCTTTGAACTGAGCGCAGTGATGTTTGATAGCGGCGACGATGGAGCCGCGCACTCCGCGCGCATCGTGCACGTTCACGATGGGTGTCAGTTCATCTTCCGCCGGCAGTTTCTCTTTGCTGAGGTAAAAGAATCCGCCCATCCCCGCCAGTATGGGATAACTGTAAGCGTCCGTGCCATCACGCATCGGAAGTAACCTGAAGGGAGCCTGAGCAGCAGGAGCAACGCGGGCAACGTCACGCGGGATGAATCCGCCCACCTGCCCAAAGCCGATGCGTTCGTGCTGCCCGA
>JANWYM010000925.1 GCA_025055355.1 Abditibacteriales bacterium | reverse complement strand
CACGGACGACGCCGCAGGAAAATGTCATGGTGAGCCGAGCGGAGCCATGACAGATATCTTCGCACCACGTCGGATGCAAAGCGTCCTCGTCGTCGTTTTCGAGGTTCGAGAACGAGGGCGACGAGGAGGACGAGGACGATTTTCGAGGGAGCCAAACACCATGAAAACTAAGTGGATGGTCGGTTTGTTGGTCGTCAGTTGTCTCTGTCTATCCGTTGCGCGCAGTGGAGCGCAGACGCCGGAGGCGGAGCGAGGCGAGATTGTCTTGGTCGGATGGGTGTTGAGCGTGGACGCCCCTGCGACATCGTTTGTAATGGCGGTGCGGGAATATATCATCCCCCACGACCGCACCTATCGCCTGCGCACGCCGCGCGCAGTGGTTGTGCAAGTGCCAGCGGGCGTGCCGATTCACGTCCGCTGGAACGCCAGCGAAATCAAGACGTTTGACGACATTCAGCCGGGGGTGAACGTCGTCGCCTGCGGACCGAACAAGGGGCTGAACCAGCCCTTGCAAGCCAATAACATCGCTCTGTGGACACGGGTGGAGAAGGGGGTGTTCATCTACGGTCCGCCCCCAGCCGCACCTGTCACGCCCGGCGCAGTGCCGGGCGCAGCAGGGGGCGAGACCTTGATCCCGCTGCCGCCGATTGCCTCCCCGGCGGCAAAACCTACCAAGCCCAAAGCCCCTGCCAGCAAGCCGTCCGCCAAGCCCAAAGCGAAATCCCGCTCGCGCCGATGAGTCGCTGTCAACGGATGGCGGCAGCGGATGGCTGGCAGGGGATTCTTGGAGCGGATTCAGCGGCTTGTATAATACCTGCAAGGGAGGTCATCTGTTGAATCCGTCCCCGCGATCCGTTGACAGCGCTTCTCTGTGAGATGAGCCTTGAATGGAAGCCCAAAAGAAAAAGATTCTCATCATAGATGACGAGCCGTTCGTAGTGCGCATCCTGCAAGCCAATCTCAAAATAGAGGGCTATGAGGTTGTCGCCGCCAGCGACGGAGAACAAGGGCTGCGAGCGGCTCGCCGCGAACAGCCCAGCCTCATCATCTTGGACGTCATGCTGCCGAAGATGAGCGGCTGGGAGGTGTTGACGGCACTCCGGGCGGACGCGGCAACGCGCCATATCCCCGTGCTGATTCTCACCGTCTTGCACGAAATGGAAGAGCCCGAGCGGCAGATGACATCGTTAGCGCAGGGGTTTCTGACCAAACCTTTTGAGCCGATGGCACTCATCGCCGCCGTCCATGAACTATTGGGAGAGACGGCGTAAATGTCACCACCGCCCAAACTGTCGTGGAATCCCATCCGTTTCCTCGCCCCCATTCTCGATGAAGGCACGATGACGGTCTATGACCAGATCGCCCAAG
>JANWYM010000924.1 GCA_025055355.1 Abditibacteriales bacterium | reverse complement strand
CTTAGGTGTTTGGTTTTGGGGCAGTTTCCTCAGAACCCCGAACCCAGAACCTAAGACCCAATAAATCGGAGGTGAATCATCTCATGGCAGACGAGAAAGGACGCGGCTCCACTGGGCTGTCGCGGCGCAAGTTCATTACCGGAGTCGGCACGGTCGTCGGCGCGGGGGTGGCGATGCCGTCAGCCACGCTGCTCAAACCAGCGCCTGCCGAGGCGGCTCCCGTCGCGCTCGGACCGGGGGCGGTCTCTCTCACGTTGAACGTCAATGGGAAAGACGTCACCGTTCAGGTCGAGCCCCGCGAGACGCTGGCGGAAGTGCTGCGCAATCATCTCGATTTAACCGGCACGAAAATCGCGTGTGACCGCGGCGGCTGCGGGGCGTGTACGGTGATGCTGGACGGCAAAACGGTTTACTCTTGCATGACGTTGGCAGTGGACGCCGTCGGCAAAAAGGTCGTCACAGTGGAAGGGTTAGGCGAAGACCATCCCGTCATTCAGGCGTTCGTCAAGCACGACGCGCTCCAGTGTGGCTATTGCACGCCGGGCTTCGTCGTATCGGGCGCGGCGTTGGTGGCGCGGAAGAAGAACCCGACGCTGGAGGATGTGAAGGAAGCCATCTGCGGCAACGTCTGCCGCTGCGGGACTTACATGGGCATCTTCGCCGCCCTGCGAGAAGCGGGAGGAGGTGCGTAACCATGCCTTGGCCACAGAGTCCCAGAATTTTGGGTAAGAGACATCCGCGCATTGACGGTAAAGCCAAAGCCAGCGGCGCAGCAAAGTATGGCTCCGACCAAAACCCGAAGGGATTGCTCTTCGGCGCGATCCTGCACGCGCCGGTGGCGGCGGGACGCATCACGAAGTTGGACATCAACCCTGCCAAGCAAATCGCTGGCGTCAAAGCCGTGCGGAAGTTTCCGGGCATTGACGTGGGATCAAACATCCCGTATGAAGGCTTGCCGTTAGTGGCGCTGGCGGCGACATCACCGTCGGTGGCGGAGGACGCCCTGCGGGCGATTGTGCTGGAGATTGCCCCCGCCGAACCGCTGGTGGACCACGAAAAGGCGCTGCGCGAGGGCAAGCATGGTCCGCCTAATGAACGCGGCGCCAGCAAGCAGGAAGTGAATGAGGCGCTTACTAAATCCGATGTGAAGGTCGAGTCCACTTACGTGACCTCCATCCGCACGCATTGCTGCATGGAGCCGCACGGCTTGACGGCACAGTGGCAGGGCGAGAAGTTGGTGGCGTGGTGCTCAACGCAAGCCATTAGCGGGGTGCAGGCGCATCTGCGGCGAGAGGCGGGTGCGAGCGAGGTGCAAGTATTCTGTGACTACATGGGCGGTGGTTTTGGCAGTAAGTTCGACGCCGACTC
>JANWYM010000923.1 GCA_025055355.1 Abditibacteriales bacterium | reverse complement strand
GGGTTGAGGGAAGAAAACGCGCCCCCCCCGCAGGTTGACATCGTGCTGGCTAAACCCCCTCATATAGACCAACTGCGTCAGGCGCTGCAGCAGGTGAGGGCATCATTACGACTTCCTGTCGTGGATTGAATGGATAAACTTTTGTGTTTCGCTCTTCTCGCTCTCCGCACGGGAAAACGTCACGGCGAGCGCCGCGCTGCCATCTCCCTTGCCTGTCATTGCGAGCGGGGCGAAGCAATCCCCCGCGGAGGGGACGGCTACGGCGGCGGGGATTGCTTCGCTCCGCTCGCAACGGCAGGGAAGGCGGATGGCGGCGCGACGCTCACCGTAGCAGGCATTTTCGCAGGAGAAGACAAAACGCAAAAGTTTAGGAATGGATGATGGATTCGTTCAGAGAGCCGACGAAGCTCTGAGCAGGCTGAGGGCGGTAGCACAGACGTCCGAACTGGTTCGGGCGTCTGTGCGGGTGGATACGCTCTCCATCCTTGACGGCATACTATGACCCTCTATACTTTGCTCTTGCTTGTTCTCCTCATGTTCACGTTCGCTGCCGTGGCGAATACGCAACCCCTGCCTGGCACACAGCCGCTAACGGTGCAGGGCGACCTCGCTGCGCAGATGGTCGCGGGCATTGACCGGTTTCTCGACCGCGAAATGGAAGCCGCCGTTGTCCGCCGCGCTGCGCACTGGCGGCGCGATTGCACCTCGCATGAAAACTACGTTAGGTCCATCGAGCCAAACCGCCAGCGGTTTCGGAGAATCATCGGCGCGGTGGACCCGCGCGAGCCTGTGGAGGTGCAACTGCTGGCGACGCCCACACGACCCGCCCTGGTCGGCGCCGGCGCGGGCTTCAAAGTCTACGCGGTGCGCTGGAACGTTTTTAAAAACGTAGACGCCGAGGGCTTACTGCTGCAACCAAACAAAAAGCCCGTGGCGAACGTCGTCGCCCTGCCGGACTGCGACTGGACGCCCGAAGCGCTCGTCGGCTTGACGCCCGGCGTCCCCGCCCAGTCGCAGTTCGCCCGCCGCCTCGCCGAGAGCGGCTGCCGGGTGTTAATCCCGACCCTCATTGACCGCAGCGATACCTACGCCGGTCACCCCGACATTCGCATGACCAACCAGCCCCATCGTGAGTTCATCTACCGCGCTGCGTTTGAGTTGGGCAGGCATATCATCGGCTTTGAAGTTCAAAAGATACTGGCGGCAGTGGACTGGTTCATCCAGACCCCCAACCATTCAACCACTCAACCCTCCAAAGTCGGCGTCATCGGCTACGGCGAAGGCGGGTTGCTTGCCTTCTACGCTGCCGCCGCCGACCCGCGCATTGACGCTGTGGCGGTGTGCGGTTACTTCCAGCCCCGCGAACAGGTCT
>JANWYM010000922.1 GCA_025055355.1 Abditibacteriales bacterium | reverse complement strand
ATTCGTTAATTCGTTACCTATCCGTCGACAGGACAAGTCAGGGAATTAGTCAAATTGACTCCTTTACGTCCTCCGCCACGTCCGCCGCCGCACACGCGTGGCGGTGCGGGGGCGTTCGAGTTCGGGCGGAGGGGGCAAGGTAGCGGTGACGGAGGCGGACGTCGCCGCTTCCCCTGCCAGTCCTGCCACGACATAGGTGCCGCTCCGCGAGTTGATGTTAAGCTCAATCAACCCGTGCCGCTCTGCGTCTTCGAGCAGGTCGCTGAAACTCCGGTAGCCATAAGCCGACTCGCTGAACGATGGCTTCTTGCGCTTCATGGTGTCCTTGACCAGCGACGACCAGAGTGTTTCGTTGTTCTCCCGCTGCAAGCCAATGATGGTCTCAATCAGCAGTTCAAATACCTCGCGCTTCTCTTTGGGGATGTTGCGGCTCAGAGCGGACGGGATGGAACTGGCTGCCTCTAAATCCTCGTAGAAAATGAACTCATCGCAGTTGTTCGCCAGCAAATCGGAGGTGGAGGCTTTCATGCTCAATCCGATGACGCGCTTGCCGTTCTCCTTGAGTTTGGACACCAGCGGTGAAAAGTCGCTGTCGCCGGAGACGATGACGAAGGTATCAATGTGTTCCTTGGAATAGCATAAATCCATCGCGTCCACTACGAGGCGAATATCGGCGGAGTTTTTGCCCGTCTGGAATCGTTTGGGGATCTCAATCAGTTCGATCGCCGCCTGATGGAGGGTGTCCTTATATTTGGGATACCGTCCCCAATCGGCATAGGCTTTTTTGACGATGACCTTCCCCTTCTCTACCAGCCGCTCCAACACGCGATGAATATCAAACTCCACGACCGTGCCGCGCCCTTGAAAGCCTAAGGCGATGTTCTCGAAGTCAATAAAAACGGCAAGAGTGTGTTCGTCTTCCAAGTTGGTTCGCCTCCTCTGCGAGGGTCAATCGTTCCGCCTTCTGGACTCCGCGAAAAGCGGAAGGACGAGGCGCCCGCCCAGCCGAGTCAACCCCCGCCGGACCCGGCTCCGCAGGAGCGTCACCCTTCTGACCTATTTTCCCATGAGTTGGTGTATCATGTCAGCGAAGCATGGGCCATTCCTCCGCTCTTTATTTTAGGACGATGCGATGGTGTCGTCAAGCCGTTGCATGCTGGCTGTAAAACGGGTAACATAAAGGCAGAAGGCAATACAGGAAGGGGCGTCACCATGAGATCTAACGCACGCATCTGGTCAAGGTTCATTTTGCTCTTGTGCCTTTGGCCGGCATCCGCTCGCGCTGACCTCATCAACATCGGCGTTGGACGGGAGAAGAGGTTGGGGGCGCAGGCAGCAGAACAGATTGAGCGGCAGGTCAGCATCCGCTACGACCGCGTGTCGG
>JANWYM010000921.1 GCA_025055355.1 Abditibacteriales bacterium | reverse complement strand
CGCCGGGGTCGCCGCGATGGTTGCCGCGCAGGTGCAGCCCACCGACATAGCGTGCGATAATGGAAGCCGCTTGCCCATACATGCTTAACAGCCCGTTGAAGTGGCGCGTGAACTGCCAGTAGTTCTCGCCTTTTTTGGGGATGCGCGTCGGCAGGTGGTGCAGCAGGGCGCGCACATCTTGGAGCAAGCGCGTCCAGTATTCCAAGGGGTCTTTGCCGAGATCGAAACGGGTGATGAGCGGGTCGAACGAGTCGGCGACCTCATCGCTCATGTAAGCATGACCGGGTTGATTGACCTTGCAGGCGATGGCTTTAAGTTTCTCTTTTTCGGCTTCGGGTGAGGACGCCTCAATCGGTGTGTAACCGTATTCGATCGCCCAGTAATCGTAAGGTCCAATCGTCGTCATCCAGTAGGCGTTATTGGGGGAGTGCAGCGCGGCTTGGTTGAACGGGATGTAGTCCATCACCGAAGACACCACGCCCACCTGACGCACCCGCGTCCCGTCCGCCAGTTGTTTCATGTCGTTGAGCGTGCTGGCGATGAAGTTGTGCCGCAGACCCAAGATATGCCCCATCTCGTGGGCGACGATGGAGGTCAGAAAATCCTCGACGTATTGCTTCTCCGAAACCTTCGTGCCTTTCGCCCCCGCGAGGAAGTTCATCGCCGTCCACCCCAGCCACGCTTGCGGCAACGCCTCTTGCGCATAGGTGCAGCGATGACGGAGCGTAGGCTTCCAGCCTGCGGAAGGTGCCGACGGCATGTCGGCGCTACTTCCCCGCATCCCTATAAGGGGGTCTACCATCCGCTGAAACTCTATCTTGTTGAAGCGCGTGATGTTGGCATCTACCGTGATGCTCGCATTGAGGATCTGTCCCGTCAGCGGGTTGGCGCGGAACAGCGCGACCGCGTAGCCGTTCGCCTCCGACGAGACCCAGCGAATCACGTTGTAGCGCATATCCGCGTGGTCCCAGTCAGCGTCGTCGGGCATCTGCTTGACCACGATAGCGTCCTTGATGCCGATCTTTTCAAACGCCTTGTTCCAGAGCAGCAGCCCGCGCTTCACCGCCTCCCGATACTCTTCGGGGATGGCGTGGTCCAGCCAGAACACGATGGGTTCTTTGGGCGGCGACAGCGGCGCAGTGGGGTCTTGCTTTTCCAGGTGCCAGCGGAGGATGAAGCGCTTCATCTGCTCCTCTTTGTCCTCGGTCACGTCCTGACGCTGCGCGACGAAGTAACCCACCCGCGGGTCGGCGAGGCGTGGGCGGTAGTTGTTCTGCGGCAGGAAGAACAGGTTGTAATTCACCGTCAGCGGCACGCTGCGCGGGTCCGCCAGCGGCGCGTTGCCCACCGTCAGTCCCAAAATGGAGAGGACGTTGCTGGCCCCCC
>JANWYM010000920.1 GCA_025055355.1 Abditibacteriales bacterium | reverse complement strand
CCCAGGGCAAAATGTCAGACGCAGAACGCCGCACCACGGTGGAGCGCGTCGCCACTGTGCTGGCGGACTGCCTCCGCCAAGCCAACGAAACGATGAACTGGACGCGCGTCCGCTCGGATGTTCCCCACGGTTGGGCGGTCAGCGAGTTGGCGCGGACTGAGGCGAACCCCGCCACGCGCTGCGCCCTCTGGCTCGAAATGGGACGATACTATCTGGAACAGGGGGAGCCCCACGCCGCCGCGAGGTGGCTGGAAGAGGCTTATACCGCGGGCGTTGAAGCCTTCGGCGAACACCACCTGATGGTCGCCCGTTGCTTGCGCGACCTGAGTTGGGCGGAACAGATGAGGGGAGAGCCGGAAAAGGCGTTGACCCATCAGCGGCAGGCACTCGCCCTCGCGGAATCCCTCCTGCCGCCCCACGACGTCACCTTAGCCGAGTTCTATAATTACATGGGCTATATCCTCAAAATGCAGGGCTTTTATGAGGATGCCTTGCCCTACTACCAACGCGCCTTGGCAATGCAGGAGGCAGCACATGGCACCGAGCATCCCGAGGTGGCGACCAGTCGGACGAACATCGGCATGTTGTGGCTGGCGCGCGGCGACCCCAATACGGCTTTGCGCTTCCTCCACGACGCCCTGCGCATCTACCAGACCACCTACGGCGACCAGCATAAGACGGTGGCGATTCTGCTGAACAACATCGGGCAGGCGCTCGTGCAGCAAGGCGCGCCGCATGAAGCCTTGACCTACCATCAACAGGCACTGGAAATTTACCAACTGACCTACGGGGCCTATCACCTGTTCACGGCTTACACGCATCGCTTCATTGCTGACGCCCTGCGGGCGCTGGGCGCGGAGGCGGACGCCCGGCAGCATTACCAGTCCGCGCTGCGCATCCTGGAGCATCTCTTGGGCGGCGACCACCCGCGCTGCCATGAACTGCGCACTGCCCTGACACCTGCCGCATCACCGCCGACGCCTGAGAGTTAAACCCCCATGGGACGACGCAGAAAAGAGGGGAAACATGCGATGACTCCCCTCGCAAGTGCCTGCCATCGCAGGCGAGGCGAAGCCATCCCCTGCGGCGGAGACGGCTGCAGCGGAGGGGATCCCTTCGCTCCGCTCACAATGACGCTTTCCTGCAGTGGGAAGGGAGAGAAGCGCGAAACGCAAAAGTTTAGTTAGTATGAATCCCCTCTCCACAAATCCTCCTCCTCGTCCTCGACCTCGAACCTCATCAACGACCGACGACTGAGGACGAGGAGGATTTGCGGAGGGGGAGGGTGCAAGGCGGGACGGCAACCGCATCACTCTCTTGAGGTTTTCTACAAATCGGCGGTTCTTCTTTCCCCTCCCGTCACCTGCGCCACAATATCCAGCCCTACTATTTCGTT
>JANWYM010000091.1:8524-10997 GCA_025055355.1 Abditibacteriales bacterium | reverse complement strand
CGCCGAGACGCTTTGGTCTTGCACCGCTTGCAGCGCGTGCGTGAACGTTTGCCCCGTGCGCATTGACCCGCTGACGCTGATTTTAGAGATGCGGCGCCACCTCGTAGGCGAGGGTGGCTTGAGCGGCACGGCGGCAACCGCGCTGCGGCGGATGCAGTCGAGCGCCAATCCGTGGGGCTTGCCGCCAGCAGAACGGGCGCAATGGGCGGACGGGTTGAATGTGCCGACATGCCAGCAGAATCCCGGTTTTGAGGTTTTGTATTGGGTCGGATGTGCGGGGTCTTATGACCGCCGCGCCCAGCGGGTTGCTCGCGCCGTGGTGAAGATACTGCAACACGCGCGAGTCAACTTCGCCATCTTGGGGCGGGAGGAAAAATGCACAGGCGAGTCGGCGCGGCGCGTGGGCGACGAGTTTCTGTTTCATGAGTTGGCGAAGGCGAACGTCGCAACGCTCTCGAAATACAATGTCCGCCGAATCCTCACACACTGCCCCCACTGCCTCAACACCTTCCGCAAAGACTATCCGCAGTTCGGCGGGGATTATGAGGTCGTGCATCATACGGAGTTCATCGCGCAACTTATCCAAGAGGGGAAATTGGGAAATCGGGAAATTGGGGAATTGGGAAATGGAGGGGCGGTGACGTTCCACGACCCGTGTTATCTGGCGCGGGTGAACGGCATCCACGCGGCGCCGCGTGCGGTGCTACAAGCGGTGGCGTCCCAACCTGTCGAGGCTGCTGGCGGGATGTCGGCGCTGCGGGAGATGCCTCGCAGCCGCGCCAACACTTTCTGCTGCGGGGCGGGCGGCGGGCGCATGTGGTTTGAGGAAGACCCCAAGCAGCGCGTCTCGACGCTGCGGGCACAGGAGGCGTTGGCGACAGGTGCGAAGACTGTGGCGGTCGCATGCCCATTCTGCCTGACAATGCTGACCGACGGCGTGGCAGCCCAAGATGATACCGCGCGCGTCGTGGACGTGGCAGAGATGGTGGTGGAGACGCTGAAATTGTGAGGCGTTACGCAACTTTTGCGTTTTACCTTTTTGCTCTTAAAGTAGCTCACGACGGCGTCGCGGGGTTCGTCGCGGCGCGACAGGCGACAGGGCGACGCAACGCAAGAGTTTAGATGAAAGAGGTGCCCAGCGTAAGAAGGCGGGAAGTGGCGGGGTAGGACAGATAACTACATCTCCTGATAATCAATCAGCAAGTGCGAGATGGTCTAAGATGACCTGAGCGGCGGGCTCTTCGCCGGTGACGTGGGTGAGATCTCTTCCCCTCTCGGCTATGACATAGCGTCGTTTCGTAGAGAAAGGGGAGTTGGCAGGGACGCGCCGCCCCTACGAAAACCCTTGGGTAATGCTCACCAGCCCCCATCAACGCTGCGGCATTTTTCTCAGTTACTACAAAGGGCTGAAGGGGTTGATGCGAGGGTTCGCTCAGTTTCTCAAGTTTTACCCGCGCTCGCGCCTTGAAGCGTGGGTGGAGCGAGGGTTGGGCGCAGCCCCAAAACAGTTGTGGGTAGTTTACGAAGACGGGGAGGACTTGCCCAACACTTTCTCCCTCAACGCGGCAACCTTCTCCCACTCCTCCCCCGTGAGATACCGTCGCTTGTCCAACTTCAACTGTTTGAGAATCGCCTGACCGTAAACCGTGCGCTTGAGGGGTTGGGCGTCATATTTACCTTTTTTGCAGACGGGGACGATGTGGCGCAGCGCGTCCAGACGTTTCTGGATGATGGCAGGGACGAGAAAGCGCAGGCGGGTTTGGGCGATGGATTCGACAGGAAAAGGGCGCAGGGGCGACTCGATCGCTATGACTGACAGCAGCGGTTCGGCGACGCGGTGGACGAGAAAGTTCAGCGCATCGTCCAGCGTATCGCTGGCATTGAAGGCTTCGCGCACGAGCATGGTGGTGACCACCGCAGGTGCGAAATTGGCGGCAACGTCCAGTCCATCCGTCAGGAGGAGTTCCCGCAACTCATCGTCGCTGGGGGGGTCTTCGGCGGTTTTGAGGTAGGCGAATTTTTTCTCCCGTTGGCGGCGCACGACGGTTTCCCGCGCCCGCCGCAGCGCGGTCTGCAGCGGGGACAAATCCTCAATGAAGGCAAACTCCTCGCATGCCTGAATTCCGTGGTCAATCTCCGCCAGCGCAATCTCCGCGTCATGCAGGGCGCGGTCGAGGACGTGCAGCGGACGGTAGCGGCTGATGACGGGTGTGCCGCGGTTAATCGCGTGGATGGCTTCCGCCAGCGTGATGCGACGGCGCGGGTTCAACAGCCGCACGTGACCGCGCACCTCCACAGGTTCACGGGAACACAGCGTTAAATCGAACGGTTCCAACTCCGCCGCCAATCGCGCCGTCGGGGCCGGCACGTAGGTCACGCCCTCATGCTGGGCTTTCACATAGGCGCCGCGTATCAACGACGCGCCCGCCGCCCATTCGACGATGATTTGGTCGGGATACGCCGGGGCGCGTTG
>JANWYM010000091.1:0-8514 GCA_025055355.1 Abditibacteriales bacterium | reverse complement strand
TCATCCATGACAACGCTTGCACGCGGCAGCGCGGGCGCGAGGCGGGGATTGAGGCTGCCCCAGCGTGCCACGACCGCGTGCTTGACTTGCTGCGCTCCCGCGTCCCAGGAGTGGCGGAGGAACGCGATATCACCACCCGCCAGCGCCAGCAGCACGGGATAGTGTTGCACGAACTCGCTGGCGAAAAGGTAGTTGTGTTTGCCCTCCAGTCCGCAGGCGTCCAGCACGCACCGTTCCAGCGCAGTCAGTCGCCCCGCGCGCAGCCAGACCAGGGGGCTGCCGCCCTCTTCCGTAACATGGGAGAAAGAAAGTCGCATTGTCACGCGCTTGTCGCGCACGAGGCGCAGCAGCCAGCGCACCTTGCGGGTGAGGGCATCTTGGCAGATTTGCTCCAACTCCTCGCGGTAGCGGTGCAGGCGCGATGCCAGCGATGGCGAGAACGCCCCCAGACGTTTTAACGCCTCCCCCAGAAGTTGCACGTCGGTCTCTTCGGCGAAGCGGATGATTGCCGTCTCCAGGCGGCGTGCCGTGAGGTCGCGCAAAGCCGCAAGTTCATATTCATCGGGGAAAAGGTTGCGCGGCGCCAACGATGGTATCATGCCCAACAGCAAATACGCCAGCGCGACGCGCGACGCCGGTTCTCTTACCTGCGCGAACTGTCGCTGCGCCGCGTCCAACACCTGCGCGCTCAGGGCACGTCCGGCGTATTGGAGGATGGTTTCGATGGCGGCGGCATCAGCCAGCGCGCTTATCACGTCGCGCTGGGTGGCGAGGGCTTCCAGCCCTGTGAGCAGCGCGTGGTAAAACCCCAGAAACACGATGGGGGGGGGGCGCAGGGCAATGACCTCGGTGGCGAACTGTAGCGCCTCGCTGGGTGATAAATGCTGCGCCGCCGTGAGCAGCGCGCGCGTCGTGCGTTCCTCGAACGCCATCTTGGTATCGGTGGCGACAGCCGCCGCCATCAACGTGCCGACCGCCTCGCGGATTTTTCCCTCCTCCAGCAGACGGAGGAAAGCATCCTCCTGCGTCTGCATCCGCACGCGGGCGACCGTGCGTCGGTCGGCAATGAACTGCCATGCTCCGTCGTAGGCGATGTCGTCCAGCAGCGTGTGGGCGACCTCGCGCGGCAAGAGCAGGAAGAACTTAGCGACGTGCTTGCAGAACCGCCGCGCCGGGGCTTGGCGCTCCTTCCAGTCGGGACAATCGTGAACAATGGTTTTCTTCGTCTGGTCCACGTGGACGACGTAACCACCAAACTGTCCCGTCGCGAACAGACCGAAGGCGACGAACTGCCCTGCTTTCCCCGATAGCGTGACACTGTGGAAGTGGCTATCCGGAATGCTCAACGCTCGCGCCATCGGCGCGGGGGAGACCAGACCGTGGAAGTTGAGGGAGGAAGACACGTCCTCTCAGTGACCAGTGACCGGTGACTGGTCACTGGTGACCGGTCACTGGTCACTGGTCGTCGTGTGTCTTGTATGTGTTTTGAAAACGGTCAGGATGTTTGCCGCATCATAGAGGACGATACACTTCATTTCATTGAAATTGGGAGGACACCGATGCAACGGACATCTCTGACATTGATGGTTTTGGCGATTGTCTTCCTGCTGGGCAGCCACGTCGCGCTACGGGCGCAGCGCAGCGTGTCGGCAGAAGATTTAATTCGCGATCTGGACAGGGACCTGTCCAAGCTCGTGGAGAAATTCGCCCGCACGTTCCGCCATCAGAGCGGAGGGTGCTTCGGCGACAGCGAAGTGGCGGCTTTAATGAGCATGAGCGCGTTCGCGGGCGAGATGCACGGACTCCACGCCATGGTCGAGAACATGCGGCAAGCGCCAGTCGTCACAATGCTGGAAATGATGGACGCTACGCTTCAACGAGCCAACCGCGCCATGCGCCGCGCCCAAGTCGCCGCACCCATCAGGGCAGAGTGGGAGCGCCACGTGGCGCGGTTCGAAGCCCTCCAGCACGCCTACGGCTGCCGCCCGCCCGGGCGCGTTCGCTCGCGCCGCTACGACTATTGACGTTGCAGAGGGGGCGTATGGACGTGGGGCGTTGCCGCTCGCACCCCTATACGCCCATACGCTCCTACCCGCTGTCTCTATTCCTCGTCCTTCATCTCCAGGTCTTGCACCAACTTCTTAAACTTCTCTATTTCCTCATCTTCCTGGGGCAAGGCATCCATCGCATCCATGGCTCTGCCCGTAACGAAAATCGGGGCTTTCGTGCGAGCGGCTAAGGCGAGCGCATCGCTGGGGCGCGAATCAATCTCTTTGATGCCGCGCTTCGTCTGCAAACTGATGACTGCAAAGAACGTACTGTCCTGAAGGTCATTGATGACCACTCGTTGGACGCTGACGTTTAACAGGTCTAAAATGTTGCGCAGCAAATCATGCGAGAGGGGTCGGGGAGGCGTTCTGCCTTCCAACTCCATCGCGATAGATTGGGCTTCCATGAAGCCGATCCAGATGGGGAGTCGTCGCGTCCCCTCAATGTCTTTGAGCACTACCACTGGATTGTCTTGATGGTCGAAGGCTACACCCTCGATGCGCATCCGAATCATATCATTCGGCTCCTCTCGTCCTCGGAGAGAACGGGGACGTTGCTGACCCCGCTCAGCGGTTACTCCCTACTTCTCTCCGATTATTCTGCTGGCTCAAACTGTTCACCTCGCTCGGCTTTATTCCTCTTTTGACTGTTCGTTTTTCTAATCGTTCTTAACGGATTCCACCATTTCCAGAAAGCGGTTCAGCAACTTTTCTATCCTCTCGCTGCCCCCCTGCAGTCGCGTTTGCGGGTCGCCTGGTTTCTCGGTTCTACCGCGGACGCGGAACCAACCGTCCTCCACCACGACCTCTTTGATGAGCCCCGGCACCTGCACAGTGCGCCCTTCAGGACCGATCCCCGCGCGGGCAGCGACTTTTTCAATGACGTTGTCGACCACATAGGAGGGCAACCTAACCCTCCCGATCAACACGCTCTGCGGCTCCATTGTCAACGTATTGGCGTTCACCAGCACGGGACGGGCGCGAGCGGTGATGCAGATGAGGCGCTCGCTGGACGCCCAACCGCCGGGCAGATACTCCTGAATCGCGTGCCAGCGGGCGGCTAATTTGGCGATGGGCGCAATCGTGATAACGCTGACCTCGCCGCCTGCGAAGCGCACCTGCATCTGCTCGGCGTAATGTGTGCCGGGCAGTTTGCCCTCCGCCAGGACACGCGCGATGAGGCGGTTCATATCCGTCTCGCTCAGGGACAACTCATAGTCGCGCTCTTTTCCCAGTTGCTCTTCGACCGCCAGTTGCTGGACCTCCGCTTGCACCTTGCGGAAGGGCGCGGTCACGTCAAACGTCGCGCCCCCCCCGACGACAGATGGCGGTAGCGGTTCGATGGGCGGCAATCTCGGCATGTAGAAGAGGGACTGATAAAAGAGCCACGCTCCCAAAATCAATACGCTCACAAGGGCGAGTAGCACCTGCATCCACCGCCGCTTGAACAATGGCTTGCGCATGGCTGATTGTCGTTGGGCAGTGAGCAGTGACCAGTGACCAGTGACCAGTAACCAGTGAGCAGCCATTGTCGGTCAGTTGTGACTGGTTACTGGTTACTGGTCACTGGTCACTGGTTACTGCTCACTGCTTACTGACACCCGTCCCTCCCTCTGTCCCTGTTTGCGAAACGTCATCTGATAAACTTGCTTACCCCATCTGACGCTTAAGGAGAGGGTCTCGTTCTGTTCACTCATCTGCACGTTCGGGGAGGGCGCGTGCGCCTCGGCGGGGTAAAGGAAATGCAGAAAGTAGCCACGGGGTTGCGGGACGGTCGCCGCTATCTCCACCCGCCATGTTGCAAACTTGCCGTCCTCGCGCACCGCCCGCAGTTTCGCGCTCTTAGGCAGCAAGGTGCGCATCACCAAAACATGCGGTCCTGACCCTTGACTCATCACCGTCGCCTCCTTCACCGCTTGCGCCTGCTCGCTCAATAATTTCCCTCCCTTGGACGTTGTGAGGCGCGGCTGTCCGACGACGTGCACGAGGAACTTCTGCCCGACGTGTGGAGCCGTCTCCACGCGGTCAAAAATCACCATCGCCCCCGGACGCAGAAATACCACTTGCCGTGTGAACTCCTTGACGTTCTCCGGCGGATAGGCGGGTGCCACATCCGCCACGACGTAATCGTAGCCTTTCGTCGTCTCAAACTTTAAAATGCTGCCCCGTTGGAAATGCCGTGGCGATTTGAGCCACGCTTTGCGTCCCACGCGAAAACTCCACACCCGCCGATAGGTTCTTTGCCCCCCATGCGTCACGCCGGGCGGCTCCAACGCCAGCGTGTTGTGACTGGCCGCGTAGTAAAACGGCGCGCTCTCCACCGTGTCTTGATGAGGCAGAGGCACAGAGCCGTTGTAGAAACCGGCTTTGCCGACCAACCATCCGTCTTTGTAGAGCATGAAGTGTCCCGCGTCGTGGTGATTGTGTAGACCGAACCAATGCCCGACCTTGAACAGGCCGATACAATCCCCCCGCCCCTCCCAACCGCTGCGGAACATCACGACCTGACTCTGCGGAAAGAGGCGCGTCGGCGGCAGCGAGCGTGGGTGTTGCTCAGGCAAGCGCGGGTCGAACCACATCGCTTCCTCCAGCGGTTTCGCGGGATGCGTGAGATGATTGAGATACCACTGGTAGTAGGGATTGCGGGCGAAGTAATTGCTCGCCAGCATCGCGTGCCGCACCTGCCACTCTCGGCTGTGGCGCGGGTCCGAATCCCCGTAGGGCATCGTCAACTGCCCGGTCGCCAAATCTGTCTGATAGAGCAGAAAATATCCCACATTGCTCAGATAGGGAAACGCTTCTTGGCCCAGTCCCGTGCTGCTGTGGAGCAGGGAAAAGGCAGACGCCATCTTCAAAACTTTGCCGCGCGGCGCCCAGTAACCGCCCTCCCAAAACGCCCCGTCTTGCAAATAGTCAAGGAATAACGTCACGTCCTTGAAACTCATCTCCCATAACGCTTGCACCACCCGCGTCGCCTGCGGATGGTGACCGGCTAATGCCAAGTAAGGTGAATACTGTTCGGGCTGACGCGAACTGTCTGCCCAGTCCTCGCTGTGAAACGTCCAGTTGTAGTAATCATACCAGCGTGCCTCGGGTGTCTGGGAGGGCAGCGGTCGGCGCAGGTCACAATAATCAGACACGAACGGCATCTGCCCCTCGCGCAGACCCAACAGGCGCACGAAGCGCTGCACCATCTCCGCCCGCGTCGTTTCATCCCAGCCGGGAAAAGCCCAGTCAAACGCCAGCGCGTAACACGTCGGTTTTAAATCCCCCTTCGTGACCTTGCGCAACGAACGCGCTGCCGCCTCCGCGAACCGACGCTCGCCGGTCATCTGGTAACACAATCCCGCCGCCGCCGCATCGCCCTGCTGCGCCAGAGCCACTAACTTTTCCCACGCCGGGTGACGCGGATTGAGCCGTCGCCGCTGTTCCGCGATGTTCTCGGGGGTGAGATGCAGGCGTGGATGTCCCGGGCGCACCCGCACCGTCTCCCATCGCACCGGGGGCAGTGGTGTGCTTTCTTGCAGCAGAGCATTCTCCCATGCGACAAGTCGGAAGTAACCTATCCCAGATCGTAGCCAACCCTGCTGGCTCACCGTCAGCAAGCCGACACCAACGACCGCCAGTCCCATCCACCACTTCCAACGTCGCATGAGCAAAAGTGTGAAACCTCATACGTGACGAGCGATTTGACGCATCACGCACTCCGTATCACCCATCACGCCTTCGGCGCAATCATATCCTCCGCCTTCACGAACTTGTCAAACTCCTCGCCCGTCAGGAAGCCCAAGGCAATGGCTGCTTCGCGTAGCGTGAGTCCCTCGCGGTGCGCCTTCTGTGCCACCTTCGCCGCTTTGTCATAGCCGATGTGGGGGTTGAGCGCAGTTACCAGCATCAGGGAGTTGCGCAGGTGCCTTTCGATGTTGTCCCGCATCGGCTCGATGCCTTTAGCGCAGTGGGCGTTGAAACTCTCGCAGGCGTCGCTGAGCAAGCGGATAGATTGCAGAACGTTATGGGCAATCAGCGGCATGTAGACGTTCAGTTCAAAGTTACCCGACGCCCCGCCGATGTTGACGGCTACGTCATTGCCCATGACCTGCGCGCACACCATCGTCATCGCCTCGCACTGCGTCGGGTTGACCTTGCCGGGCATGATGGAACTGCCCGGCTCATTTTCGGGGATGGTGATCTCCCCAATGCCGCAGCGCGGACCGGATGCCAGCCAGCGGATGTCGTTGGCGATTTTGTAGAGCGACACTGCCAACGTCTTCAACACCCCACTGCACTCCACCAGTGCGTCTCGCCCGCCCAGCGCTTCAAACTTGTTCGGTGCAGGACGAAACGGCAAGCCGGTCATCTCAGCGATTTTCGCAGATACCTTCTCCGAAAACTGCGGATGCGTGTTCAACCCCGTCCCGACTGCCGTGCCGCCAATCGCCAGTTCGTAGAGCGAATCGAGGCAGCGTTCCAGCCGCTTCAAGCCGTTGGTGAGTTGCTGCACGTAGCCCGAAAACTCCTGCCCCAACGTTAGCGGCGTCGCATCCATAAGGTGTGTCCGCCCAATTTTGATGATGTCCTTGAACGCCTCCGCCTTCGCCGCCAGCGTGTCGCGCAAACTCGTTACCGCCGGAATGAGCCGATGATGGATCTGTTCCACCACCGCGACGTGAATCGCCGTCGGGAAGGCGTCGTTGGTGGACTGCCCCTTGTTCACGTCATCGTTGGGGTGAATCGGCTGCTTGCTGCCCAGGACGCCCCCTGCCATCTCGATGGCGCGGTTGGCGATGACCTCGTTCGCGTTCATGTTTGACTGCGTGCCGCTGCCCGTCTGCCACACCACCAACGGAAAGTGATCGTCCCACTTCCCCTCAATGACTTCCTCCGCTGCCCTCACAATCAGGTCGGTCTTCTCCGGGGACAACTTCCCCAACTCACCGTTGACCAAAGCCGCTGCCTTCTTTACGAGCCCCAGCGCCCGAATCATCTCGCGCGGCAACCGCTCGCCGCCAATCTTGAAGTGAATTAACGACCGCGCCGTCTGCGCTCCGTAATACTTGTCCGCTGGAACCTGGATCTCGCCCATGCTATCGGTTTCGATGCGATACGCCATCACGTTCCTCCCTCGCAAATCATCGTCGTCCTCGTCGTCGTTTGTGAGGTTCGAGAACGAGGACGACGAGGAGGACGAGGACGATTCGTCATCTGGCGTGGTGCCGACGCATCGGCACAAACCACTCCAGTAAGGCTGCTCCTCTCTAAATATATCCCATCCGACGGTGGACTGCAAATCGCAGCCCTCTCTTCAGAACCGCCGCGTCACCTTGACCTGTGCGCGCCGCGCGTCGTGGAACTGACCGAAGAGCGTGTCGCGGTGCCCGTGGAACCAGTCCACGCCGAGCGTGAGAGTGGTGTCATCACTGAGGCGCACGTCCACTTTGGGGCTGAGCCACAAGTCGCGCTCATTGAGGCTCATCACAAGGAGAACGACGGGTTTGACGCGGCGCAGCGAAGCATCGTCGGCGAACCGCAGAGAAAACCCCGTGCGCGTCTTAGGCTCACGGAGCGGCTGCGCGTCGCCCAAAATCGCCGTCTGAAAAAGTTGCAGGTCAAAGGTGTAGGACGACACGGGATAGCGCGCGCCGATCATCGCCGTCAGCATGCTGCGCTTGAGCGCGGGGGTTGGGGTCGCTGCTTCGAACAGTTTGCCCCACGTGAACACCGCTTCGCTGCGCCATACGCCGCTGCCGAGGGGTTTGCTGACGGTGACACCCAAACGATGGACGCGCGGGTGTAGCAGCGAGACGTTGACTGAAGCGCCGCCGTCCTGTCGGCTTGCAGGCTGGGAGCCTGCGCTCCTTTGGTTCTTAGAAATCGCAGGTAAATCATCCAAAGCGCGGTGATAAAAAACCGCCGCATCCCAGCCGTTTTGGAGCCACGAGTAGCGCACGCCGAGGTTGCTGTTGGAAAGACGGCGCGGTGGCTTCGCAACGGGAACGAAAACGACGTTGACGCCAGCGGGGGGCGGCGGCACGAAGAACGCAAACTCCGCGCCCGCGACGGGTCGTCGGCTGAACCGCACCTCCGGCGACCAGAAGATCTCCAGCACACGGTCTCTGCCCGCGTCGTAAAGTGCATTCACGCCCCACAAAGGGATGCGGATATCGTCGAAATCGCGCAGCAAAAACTCGCGCCAGTCCTTCGGGTTCACCACGTCCGCGAAGAACAACCCCACCGCCTCGCCCCAAACAACCTGCTGTCTTCCGATGCGTAAGTCCCATTGCCCCATCCTGACCGCCAGCACCGCCTCGCGGAGGCTGACCTCGCTCTCCTCATCTGCCTCCACGTTCGGCGGATAGCGGTCTGTCAAGTCAAACACACCATCGTAATAGCCACGTAGGACAAAACGGAAATGGACCTCGGCTGAGGTCGGTTGAGGTCGGCTCAACAGATATTCGCCGCGCAGGTA
>JANWYM010000919.1 GCA_025055355.1 Abditibacteriales bacterium | reverse complement strand
CACCGGCTGCTGGGTGAGGACGTAATGCACGACCTGCGACGGTCGCCCGGCGGCGCCCTGGAAGGCTGACGAGTGCCGTCGCGCATAAACGTAGCCACCCACCGTGACGATAACCAGAGCCACCCACCATCCACGTTGTAAAGGCAGCGACTTCATATTTCGGATCGTCCGACGTGGCTGTGATTATAGCAAAAGCGCGGGGCAGCGTCAACCGCAGAGGCGGTTGGAACTGCACGTGGGGCGAGGTTTCCGCCGAGCCAACAGAGTGGTAGGAACGCTCGGCTCGGCGGGAGCCTCGCCCTCCCGTGCCGAGACCACGCATCAGTCATCCTTCCGCCCCGCCACCGCCATGACCAGATACACCGCGACGTTGTTCCATAGCCGCTCGATGTTCAGGCACGCGCCGACTTCGGCAGCAAACTCGGCGGGGGTGAATCGGATAAACGGGATGCCCCCCGGATGCTCCCCCTGTTTCTGGAGGAAGTATTTGAGGAGAGGACCGTAGCGATACGCGCTAATGAGAAACTTGCCGTGGGGCGTCAGGACGCGGTTGACGTGCCGCAGGAACTGCTGCCGCATGGCGGCGGTGGGAATGTGTTCGTAGACCTGACAGTTAGCGATGCGGGAGAAGGTATGCGAGCGAATGGGGAGATGGGTCAGGTCGGCGTGAAGATAGTGGATCGTGGCGCGCGCCCGCTCCCGTTCGCGTTTCCAGCGGTTGCGTTTGAGCGAGTCCAGGGAGAAATCTACGCAGACGATCTCTTTGGCGAGTTGGGCGAAGACAGGCGTCAGCCGCCCCGTGCCGCAGCCCGCTTCCAAAAGCGGTTCCTCTGGGGCGTGGATGCCGTTGAGGGCTTGCTTGTATTTGGGAACTTCCATCATCCCGCAGATTTTCAGCGCAAAAATGCGGTCGTAAATCTCTGCCTGCTGGTCGCGGGTCTGACGCTCGGTGCGCATCTGGCGGATTTCCTTCGGCGTCGTACCCTTGTTGTTTTTCATCGGGTCGAACGACTTCAGGAACGGCTCTATCTGGTGGCGGTGACGATGGATGAACTCCTCGTCGTCCTGCCGCAGTTCATCTACAAACAGCGAGGGGATGCCGTCTGTGATGGGATACCAGCGCTGACACTGCGCGCAGGTCACCACGCCCTCCACCACTTCGCAGCGGGCGCAGTCGTCGCAATCCGCTGCTCCCACCATCTCGGTCGGTCTTTCCAGCCACCCGCAGTATCCCTCGCAGCGCGGATAATGCTCCACTCCGCGCACGGTCCGCTCGCTGAACACGGAGAGCTTCAGCGGATGCGTCAGGCAATACGGACAGGCGAGAAAGTTTAATAACCGCGCACGCAACGACGAATCACCTTCTCATGGAGACGTGGAGCGTGAAACGTGAAATGTGAACTCA
>JANWYM010000918.1 GCA_025055355.1 Abditibacteriales bacterium | reverse complement strand
CAAGCGCGACCGTTTCGCGGAGGTGTCTGCCTCAGCGGGTCCCGCGTTCACAACCGCGACGGTGACGCGGGGCGTCGCCGTGGGGGACTTCGACAACAACGGCACGCCGGATGTGCTGTGCAATGACTCGGGGGGTCGCGTGCGGCTGCTGAAAAACGAACCGCGCCACAAACGGCATTGGCTCGGACTCGCCCTGCGCGGCACGGTCAGTAACCGCAGCGCGATTGGCGCGCGCGTCGAGGTGCGAACGCCACACGGGTTGCAGGTCAAAGAAGTCCGCAGCGGCGCCAGTTATCTTTCGCAGTCCGATTTACGGTTGCTGTTTGGTTTGGGGGATGTTTCTGACCCCGCGAAGGTCGTCGTGAAAATCCGCTGGACGACGGGGAAGTGGCAAGTCGTGAAGTTGACGGAAGTGAATCAATACGTGGCGGTGACGGAGACGGTGCGATGATGAGTAGGAACGAGAGAGGAGGGCGCACCTGCATCATGTTCGGCAAGCCCGTCAAAGGCGGAAGGGGACTTCTCGCCAGCGGCGGCAAAGGATTGCTTGCCCTACTTCTCGCGGCAACCGCGCTTGGTGCGCAACCGCCCCTTGCGCCGACGACGCCGCAGGAGGTTGAACAATACGTCAAGCGGCAGCCGCACAACTACGAACTCCGTTGGCAAGCGGCGTCGTTTTACATGCGGCAAGGGCTGTATGCCGCCGCCATCCCCCACCTGCAAGCCGCGACGAAACTGCGCCCCAAGGAAGTGTTCGCGTGGATTGGTTTGGGCGACGCGCAGGCGTTGGCGAGAAAGCTCAAGGAGGCTCGCCTCTCCTACGAACGCGCCCGCGCCCTCGCGCCCAAAGAGCCGCTGGTCTATCGCGGCTTGGGTCAACTCTACCTGCATGAGAAGCAGTTCGAGAAGGCAAAGCAGACGTTTCTCAAAGGGCTGCAACTCAGCCCCGATAGCCTCGACCTGCTGCTGTCGCTGGGCAACCTGTTGGTGGTGATGAATGACGCCCCGCTCGCCATCAAGTATCTCAAACGAGCGGTAGAACTGGCACCCGACGACGCCGAAGCCCACCACCTGTTGGGGGAAGCCTACGAACGCAACCGTCACCTCAACGCCGCGCTCAAGGAGAACCTCATCGCCATTCAACTCAACCCCTCTTACACGGAAGCCTACGGGCGGGTGGGACTTTACTACATCAAGTTGACGCGCTACCCAGAGGCGCGCAAGTATCTGGAAAAAGCGATCGCGCTCAACCCCGCCGAGTCGCACTACTACTGGGCGTTGGGGGATGCCTATTTCTACGACCTGAGCGTTCCCGACCGCTACGACAAAGCGATTGCCCTCTACACAAAAGCCCTGCGGCTCGACCCGAACAACACCAACGCCCTTTACTCGATGGGCATGGCGCTATC
>JANWYM010000917.1 GCA_025055355.1 Abditibacteriales bacterium | reverse complement strand
CGCAACGTCCGCTATGCGAGCAGTGCGTCATCAGGAAATTTTGCCAATGGTATCAAACTCGTTCGTAAGGGGATGTTCACCAATGTCGGCTTTTATACAGGCTGGAAGCCTGCGCTACGCGGTTAGGAGATGCGGAACGTTGGTGATAAGCCCGTCTACGCCGCAGGCAGCGACCTCTTGCATCCGCTGCAGGTCGTCCACCGTCCATGTCCAGAGCACGACGCCGCGCCGTCGGACTTCGCGGGCGAGCGTGGGATTCACGGCGGGATGCGACAGCGATAGGACGCTCGCTCCGCACCGTGCCACGCGGCGGACGAGCGCGATGGCTTGTTGAGCGGCGTCCTCTTCAGGGCGCGCGTCTACGATGAGGCCGCTCGGCAGGTGCGGCGCGACCTCGCGCACGCGGCGCACGACGGTATCGTGGAACGACATGACGTTGACCCACTCCTCGGCTTTCTCCTGAGCAATTACACTCAGAACGTCCTCCGTGATGTCTGGCGGCTTGATTTCGACGGCGAGGACGGCTTTGCCCTTGGTCACGGATAGCACCTCTGCCAGCGTCGGCACGCGCTCGCCCGCGAACTCCGCTCCGAACCACGCCCCTGCGTCGGCGCGGCGCACCTCGTCCAGCGTTAAGTCGGCAACGCCCTGAGCCACACCTGCCGTCCGTTGCAGGGTCTCGTCGTGCATCAGCACAATCGCGCCGTCTTGTGTGCGGCGCACGTCAATCTCAATCGCATCCGCACCAAGTTCCAGCGCCAGCAGAACCGCCGACAGCGTGTTCTCCGGCGCCAGCCCCGACGCGCCACGGTGGGCAATGAGGAAAGGTTTCATGAGTCCAGATTATACCTCTTCGACCTCTCCCACACAACCTACACTTATGCTATAATCTCCTGCGGCACTCAGGTTTCGGGCTTCACGTGGCCTAAAACGCGAAACCCGAAACCCAAAACCTGAAAATGGACAGACGATTTGATTACGATGTCATCGTCATCGGCGCGGGGCACGCAGGTGCGGAAGCGGCGCTGGCAGCGGCGCGGATGGGCTGCAAAACGCTGTGCTTGACCATCAACCCCGACAACGTTGGGCACATGCCTTGTAACTGTTCCGTCGGCGGTCCAGCGAAGGCGCATCTGGCGCGGGAGGTGGACGCGCTCGGCGGCGAAATTGGGCGCAACACCGACCGCGCCTATACCCACATACGCCTCCTGAATACCTCCAAGGGTCCCGCCGTCTGGGCTTTGCGGGCGCAATGCGACAAGGCTCTTTATCAGAAATTGATGAAGGCGGTTGTGGAAAATCAGCCCAACTTGACCCTCAAAACGGGAGAAGTTGTTGAAATCCCTGTGGAAAACTCGGCAAAACCTGTGGAAAACTCGGATTTCCACAGCCCAACCCCCTCTATCTCTCCC
>JANWYM010000916.1 GCA_025055355.1 Abditibacteriales bacterium | reverse complement strand
CGAAAAAAGCCTGATTTTGTGGGGCAAAAAGTCCCGCCGCGCCGCCCTCGTGACTCCCCTCCCCTTGGGGGAGGGGAAAGAGGGTGTCAATAACTGCGTAACTTTTGACCGAAATCCATTGACCGCAGCCCATGGACTTCCATGAAGATTGCCCTCGTCTTCGGCTTCGCCCCCCCTGAACCCGGCGCGTGTGCGGTGCGGGCGATGAGTTTCGCGCGGCACTTTCAGCAAGCGGGGCATGAGGTGCGCGTGTTCGCGGCGCGGCGGGCGGGCGTGAGCGAGGGTGTGTTCGACGGCGTGCCCGTCGTGCGCACGCCGCGCCAACAACCGCTGGCGTTGGTGCGCGCGTTTCAGCGATGGACGCCCGATGTCGTGCTGGCTTCAACGGGTCCTTCCGTGTGCGCGTTCGGCGGGGTGCTGGCGGCGCGGTGGCTGCGGCGTCCGGTGATGCTGGACGTGCGCGATCTGGAGTTGTATTTTCTGTGCGCTTACGGAGCGGTGCGGCGGGGGAGTTTGAAGTATTTCGCGCTGAAGTTCTTCGAGTCGTTCTCGCTGCGATGCGCGCAGCGCGTGTCCAGCGTGACCGAATCGGTCAGCGAGGCGCTTGTCCGCACGTATCGCGTTCCGCCTCAGAAAATCCTCCTCGCCCCGAACGGCGTGGACGCTGAGCGCTTTCAACGCAACGAAGAACGCGGCGCAAAAGTGCGGCAGCAGTTGAACGTTCCCGCGTCGTCGCCGCTGCTCGTCTTTGCTGGCACGCCAGGACCGTTTGAGTTGCCGCAGTTGCTGACCGCTTGCGCCCCGCGACTGACGAAAAGGTTCAACGCGCACTTCCTGTTTTTGATCGCGGCAGCAAAAGGCACGTGGGCGGAGCGCTACGTGGACGAACTGCGCGACACCGCCGAGCAATTGGGCGTCAGCCGGTTCTGCCGTTTTGTGGACGGCGTGCCGAACGCGCAGGTCGCCGACTACCTTTCCGCCGCCGACGTTGCCCTCAATCCCAACCCGTCCGCCTACCCGCACGCGATGCCCGTGAAGACGCACGAATACCTGTGCTGCGAACTGCCGCTGGCGTGCAAGTCCACCGCCGGCAGTGAACTGGAACGGTTCATGTCCCAGCGGGACGTCGGTTTCTGCGCGCGGACGTGGGCGGAGTTCGCCGACCAGTTGGAGCAAGCCGTCGCGCACCTTGACGAGTTCCGCGCTAAAGGCAAGCAGGGACCACAGGTGTGTTATCGGCGCAGCGAGACGAATCGCCTGGTGTTGAGCGCGTTGGAGGCTGTCAACGGATTTCGGTAGCGGATTAAGCGGATGATGAGGGCTGTCAGCGGATTTCGGTGGCGGATTAGGCGGATGATGAGGGCTGTCAGCGGATTTCGGTGGCGGATTAAGTGGATGATGTTGCGGTTGGAGGCTGTCAACG
>JANWYM010000915.1 GCA_025055355.1 Abditibacteriales bacterium | reverse complement strand
CGTGCCCGTCGTGACGCCGCCCATTTGGAACCTGATGGACAACGTGCGCGGCGACGCCCTCATCGAGGCAACCCGGCAATGGTTAGTGAATATCTCCCCTCCTTGAGGCGACCCGGCAATAGTTAATGAACAGGAGTTACGCGGTTGCTTGCACCATCTTCTCCCTCAGGTTAGGGGGAAAGGAACAACGGCAACCGCGTAACTCTTGAAGGAGGGGTTGGGGGAGGTCCAACAGTGGATTCCTTTGCGAAGGGGGGCAACGGATTGGGGGATAGGCTCTAATGTTTGATAGTCAAAGCGGCTGCCAAGCGCGCGTTCTCCTGCGCCTTGTCGCGCAGCGCGCTCACTGTCTTTGAGAGTCGGCTTCTCATCTCCTCCCGCTGCTGATAGAGGCGCTCAACGGTCGAGAGAAGCGCGGCTTCGTTCAGCCCCGCACACATCGCCCCACCGACTTGCCGCAAGAAGCGTTCCACCTTCGGGTCGTAAACCAGCCCCACCATCGGCACGTGCATCATCGCCGCGAAGATGAGCGCGTGCAGGCGCATGGCAATCAGCATGTCCATCTTGCCGATGACCGCGAGCATTTCGTCCGGGCGCAACGGTGCGTTGATGACAATGGGCTGGCAGGGCGGGTGCCCTCTGGGCGCGCCCCCACGTAGGCGTCGCGCGATGCGCTGGGCGAGTTCGGCATCGTGTGGGAATTGCAGCGGCAGGAAAACGATGCCCCCCTTCCCCAATTTCCCAATTCCCCCCAACACTTGCGCTACGCGCTCCACGCTTTCCTCCGTTTCAAACCAGTCGCGCCAAGGGCGCAGCGCGATCCCTATGCAAGGGGATGATGAAACGCCGGCTGCCTTCAGAATCTCCTCAGCGCGTTCGGCGGAGGCAGGTTGCAGGGTGAAGGTCGGGTCCGCCGTGACAACGATGCGCGGGCGGGTGACGCCGAGGTGCGCGAGTTCCTGCGCGGATTCCTCGTCGCGCAGGGTGATGAGGTTGACGCGGTCGAGGACGCGGCGCGTGAGGGCGCGGCTGCTGCGCCGCGTCAGCGGACCGATGCCCTGCCCATAGACCATCACAGGTTTCTTCGCCCGCAGAGCGAGCCACACGACGCCGAGGTAATAGAGCAGCGACCGCGCGCTGGTCGCGTCCTGAAACAGGCTCCCACCGCCGCTCAACAGCAAGTCCGCTTCGCGCAATGTGCGCTGAATTGCCCTGAAGTCCAGGCGCGGCACCGCGTCCATCTCTTGCGCCGCTCGCGTCGCCGCCGGGTCTGCCGACAGCGCGATGAGACGGCAGTTGGGCATCTCCTGCCGCAAACTGCTGACGATGGCGGTCAGAATCGCCTCGTCGCCGAGGTTGTGGAAGCCGTAGTAACCGGAGAGAAGGATTGTGGGAGTGGCGTTCATTCGCCCAGAGAACGGCTCAT
>JANWYM010000914.1 GCA_025055355.1 Abditibacteriales bacterium | reverse complement strand
AGGTCGTCTGGAAAGCCAAAACTGGCGGCACATTGCTCGCTAAACCCATCGTGGTGGAGGGCACGGTTTATTGCGTCTCCGACGAGGGCGACGTTCATGTCGTTCGCGTCCCGCGTGAGGTGGACTATCAACCCGTTGAACGCAAGCCGTCGGTGGAGTTGAGGCGGTCGGGATTGGAGTGGCGTTAGGGGAGGGGAAAGATTAATGGACGGCAACTGCGTGACTTTCGATTTTCTCATCGCGCCGCTGTTACCGTGCCGCCCGTGCGCAGCGTGACCACCACCGCGCCGAATCCGTGGGGGCGGCGGGTCTTTTTGTCGGGCGGATAGGGGATGCAGGAGGCGATGACCCATGTGTGGTCACTGCCCGACGGCGCGGGACGGTAGGCGAAGGGGCGTCCGGTTTTGGAGCAGAGTAACAAGGCGTCGTCGTCAAGGTATCGGTGTGTCACGAGCGTCTGCAAGGCGGGCGGATACGCGCCTTCGTCTTCGTAATATATCCGCAGCGCGAGCCAGATTTGTTGGAGATGCGCTTGACAGGTCGTGACGTTGGCGCGGTCGTTGAGCGTGCTGGCGGTGGGCAGCATCATCGCGCTGAGAATCGCGATGATAGCGATGACGACGAGCAGTTCAATCAAGGTGAAGGCGCGCGGGTTTCTTTTCATGGTCTACTTCCTCCGATGGGCGGTGGTATGAAGGGCTGCCCCAGAGTGGGAAGCCTTACTGATGACCGACTCATCCACTTCACGTGCCCGTCAAGGAACAGAAAGTTGGTCCCGTTACTGTGATTGATTCGCCAAGAGTCGCTGGCGATGGCAATTTTAGGGTCATCGTCCGTCGCCAGCCCCCCTTTGTAAGCGTAAGACTGTCCAGTGAACTTGCCGCCGCGCAGAGCGACTTGAACCCCCACGTCCGTCGGACACGCGAAGATGCTCAGGTCTTGAACGTAGGGGTAGAGCGGTCCCAACTGGTTATCTTGCGGCGGGAACTTGCCGAAGTGGTCCTGCGCGTAGACGTGCAGCGCGATGCCGATTTGCTGGAGGTTGGACTGGCACTGTGAGCCGCGCGCTTTCTCTCTGGCTCTTGAAAAAACGGGTATGAGAGTCGTGGTCAGGAGAATGATGATGCAAGCTACGAGGAGCAACTCGATGAAGGTAAACGCGGCGCGCGTGTTTCGCTTCATGGCATATCACCTCCACTCAGGGGCGGCGGCGCACTCGGCATTTCGCCTATGCCTCCTCCGGCGGGGGGTGGCACCGAGGGGGCATCCGGCGTCGTGCTCCACTGCCAGCCGCCCATACCCATCGGACCGCCGCCTGTGCTGCGCCGATGCACTGCCCAGCCGCGCGCTTGCCATTCTTGCAACGTGAACGAGCGCGCTTTGCCATTCAGAAAGAGAACGTTCACTGAAGAGTTGTTGTGGATGAA
>JANWYM010000913.1 GCA_025055355.1 Abditibacteriales bacterium | reverse complement strand
CCTCCCGACGGACCAGTCGCTGACGGAGGGCATCGAAATCCTGGAGGTCCGATTGGACAACGAAGCCGTCTGCCGCGTGTGCGGCACGAGAATTGACAGCGACGTCGTCCTCTGCCGCCGCTGTTACACCCCGCACCATCACGATTGCTGGCACTACGCCGGACGCTGTTCGACCTACGCCTGTGGTGAGCGGCGCTACATCAAACCTCCATTCCCGCCTACCAAGCCTCCCGATGAGCAACCGCCTCATTCACAGTGGCAGAATATGGGGCAGGTCTGAAGCGCGATGCGTCATGCGTGGTGAGTGATAGATGACAGGTAAGGCACAGGTGAGGCCTGGTCGGGGCGGGCAGATTTGAACTGCCGACCTCCTGCTCCCAAGGCAGGCGCGCTAACCAAGCTGCGCTACGCCCCGTTGCAAATGACCACTGTGAGTATACGCCAAACCCCTCTGGGCGTCAAGAGGCATCGGAGGTGCGATACATGACCTCCCCTATCACCCCACCTGATTTCTCTGCCCTGCGAAAAAAAAAGTCCGCGGAGTGCCAACCAAATGGCTTTCTCAAACGACTATTATAGCGACCGTAGAACAGGGGACACGCAACAGGAGAGAGAAGAAATGGGGTTGGAGCCCGTGCGGATGAAACATACGGCAGGACAACAAGGACGGGACATTCGAGATGCAGCCATAGAAGACAGCATACACGCATTGCGTCCTCGCCTTTTCAACTTATTCATGTATCTTACCAACAGCCAAGATCTTGCTGAGGATCTCACACAGGAGGCGTTTGCACGTCTCTGGCAGAGTCGGCTGAACTTTCGAGGAGAGTGCTCTATGATGACGTGGGCGACCCGCATCGCCCATCATACTTTCTACGACTACCAGCGCAGGCAATACTTGGAGCGAGAGATGATGAACGCATCGGCAGATGCCGTGGAGGCGATTGAGTCTCCCGCTCAAACCTTAGAGCAGGTCACGCTACGCTGCGCTGTGGCTCAAGCCTTGCAGCGACTTCCTGAGATGGAACGTCAGGCGGTTGTCTTGGTAAAAATCGAGGGACTGTCGTATCGAGAGGCAGGGGAGATTTTGGGAGAACCAACGGGCACGGTGAAGTGGCGCGTGATGGAGGCGTTAGGCAAGTTGAAGAAATTCCTGACCGAGTCGGAAAATCTGAGAGAGGAAGGTGAGGGACAGGATGTCCAGGTGCACAAAGCGTAGAGCGTTGCTGGAAAAGGCAGGGACGTGGTGGGGACAGATGCGTTGGACGGTTCACGCGCGCTCATGCGTGGAATGTGCCGACTTGATGCGCGTGGAACGGGAGATGACGTCCCTACTGCGCGGATTGGGGAATTGGGAGGAGCCGCCGGGGCTGGCAGAGCGGGTCGCCTGTCGTCTTGGCGGCGCCATGCCTGTGGCTGACCTTATC
>JANWYM010000912.1 GCA_025055355.1 Abditibacteriales bacterium | reverse complement strand
GCCGCCAGCCAGCCTGCCAGCGTCGCCGGCGCGATGTTGCCGCCGCTTAACAAGGCGACGACGGTCTTGCCCGGCAGCGACACCTTGCCCGTGCGCAGGGCGGCGACGGTGACCGCGCCACCGGCTTCGACGACGCACTTGGCATCCTCGGCGAGACACACCACAGCGTCCTTCACCTCCTCATCGGAGACCGTCACCACGTCGTCCACGTATCGCTGGATATGCTCCCATGGCAGCGCGCCAGGATAAGTCGCTGTGAGCGCGTCGCAGATGGTATTGACTGCGGAGATCTTGACAATCTCGCCGCGCTGGAAAGAAAGATAGGTGGCGTTGGCGCCTTCCGGTTGAACGCCGATGACCTGCGCAGCGGGCTTGATTTGCTTCACCGCCGTCGCCACGCCCGCGATAAGACCGCCGGTGCTGACGGGGACAAGCACAGCGTCCGCGTCGGGGAGTTGCTCCATGATTTCCGCCCCAATCGTGCCGTGACCGATGATGACGTTGGCGTCTTCGAGGTGGTTGATGGCGACGATGCCGCGCTCGCGCTGCAACCGCGCAAGCGCTTCAAACCGCGCTTCGTAGCGGTTCTCGCAAAACAGGATTTCCCCGCCGTAGCGCTGCGTTTTTTCGACCTTGAACGGCACGGTCTTCTGCATCATCACAATGGTCGTCGGCACGCCCAACAGTCGTCCCATATAAGCGAACGCGCTGGCAAAGTTGCCCGATGACGACAGGGCAGCCCCCCGTTGTTTCTGCTCCGCCGACAGACGGTTCAAAATCGTGAACGCTGCGCGCACTTTGTAAGAACCCGTCACCTGCAAGTTCTCGCACTTGAGAAACACACGGCTGCCCGTCGCTGCCGATAACTCCTCCGATGGCAGCATCGGCGTGCGGCGGATGACGGAGGGGAGTTCGGATTGAGCAATGCGAATGTCGTTAAGAGCAACCACGTGATCACCTTGTCGTTTCTTCAAAGTGTGTCATGACGCCTGACGGCACCATAGCAAGGAATCTCAACCACGCCCCAAAGAGATTAGCCTGACTCACCTCCAGTATGCCTGAACGGTTGAACCCTGTCAAATTGGACGTCCCGAACGTCCCGCATAGTCCACCCCGCTGTCAACGCCGCTCTTATCTGAGGAGTGGTGCCTGCCGATTCACTGGCGTTTTGTCTTTCGCTTAGAGTCTGTTCCGAGAGTCGCTGGAGTCCCCAAGTCGGGCGGGATGCCTCGACTCGCTATCCCCTAAAAGTCCCCGAACGAAACGCAAAAGTTGACTTGGAGCATGAAGCCCCGGGTTTGACAATTCCTGGCCATGTGCTATAATTGCTTTCACCCATTGCTCGGTGGCATCGCACAACGAGCAGAGGGGAGGCGATGTTATGGCGGCGAGACCATCGTTGAGTGAGGCGGCTAAGGCGCGATTGCTGCGTATAGC
>JANWYM010000911.1 GCA_025055355.1 Abditibacteriales bacterium | reverse complement strand
CCCCATTTGGCAGCACGCGCCGCGCCACGTCATCCGGCACGCGCACCACTTGCGTCGTCATGCTGAGCGATTTGAGTTTCGCTTCCAACGCTGCCACAACTTCGGCGTAATTCTCGCCGGGCGGATTCGTCGTCGGAATGCGCACAAGGTCTTGCAGAAAACGGCATAGGTCCTTTTCGTGAGATACGAGCCAAGAATGCAAATGAGCGTTCATAATGGTCATCTACGATACTGCATGAAGGGATACGTTGTCAACCCAAGAGCCTCTCCCGTGATGCCCCGCCACTCGTGGGAGGGGTAGAGGACGGGGGAAAGGAATGAAGGCAACCGCGTAACTCCTGGAGGATGACATTCTCCCAACACGTCGCGGCAATCCGGGGCGCAGCTGTGCTCGGGAATGACCGCCCTTACTGCTTAGGCGTCACGCCCAACTTCTGCTTGAGGGCGGTCAATACGATTTCTGCCGCTGCGGCTGCGCTCAGTTCGGCGGTGTTGAGGATAAGGTCAAAATCCAGCGGGTCGTCCACCTTCTTCTGGAAGTGGCGTCGGATGAACGCCGCGCGCTCGCGGTCGGCGTTTTCGACGACCGCCCGCGCCGCTGCCATTGTCAGTCCCTCTTTGGCGGCAACGCGCTGCACGCGCACCTCAAACGGGGCGACAAAGCGCACGTTCAACCCGAACTGCGTGGGCAGAATGTGACGCGCGCCGCGTCCCATGATAATGACGTCGCCGTGCTGTCCCAGCGTGTGAATGACCTGTTTGAGGTGATGCAAGTAGCCGACAGTGCCGATGTTGTCACGGTCCAGTGCGGACAGGATGATGTCATCAATGACGGCGCGGTCGTGTTCGTCGAGGCTCTCAATTAACTGCTGCCGCACCTGTGCCCGCTTCGCCACTTCGTCCACAATCTCGCGGTCGAACACCTGCCAGCCTAACCGCTGCCCCACGAGGTCCGCCACTGTACGTCCGCCGCTGCCTTTCTCCCGTGAGATGAGCAGGTAGGGACCGTAAGCAACTCTCTGCACTTTGCCCCGCCCCGGTCGGACGTCCTCCTTCTCCAACCGCTTCTTGGCTTCCCACATCGCCACCTGTTTGGCGATGAGTCTCTCGGCTTCGATAGAGTGGTTGATGAGCGACATGGAACTCATCTCCTTCAACGTTGCAACGCGGCAACGTTCCAACGTTTCAACGGTGTGTGATGTCCGCAGTCTCGCTGTTGTCGGACGCAACACTCTGTCGTGTCTGACGACACGGCAGCAATACTGTTGCGATAACACCGGAGAAGTTTGCAATGAAATTGCGTGAGAGTTAGTTAGCGCCCGCGGCGTGTCCCTTAGAGCCTATCCCAAAAATGACTGTCCCTCTGTGCCGGGGGATAACAGGGGGTTGGTGTCCCCCTTTCGAACCTCCCCCAACCCCTCCTTGGTAAGGAGGGGAG
>JANWYM010000910.1 GCA_025055355.1 Abditibacteriales bacterium | reverse complement strand
CCGAGAAGAACCCCCCTCCTTGCCAAGGAGGGGTTGGGGGAGGTCAACATAACGCCGAGAACCCCTTGTGGTCCCCCGTGCGACGGGGGACAGGAGGTTTTCGGATAGGCTCGCAGCATTAACCGTGCCGTTTCATGTAGTTCTCGTGCCACATCTGAAACATGAACAGCGTCCACAGCGGCTTGCGGTTGTCTTTGACCCCGCGCAGATGTTCATCCAGCAGGCGCGCGATGGTGGGGTAGTGGAAAATGCCTTGCTGTTTGATGCGACTTTCGGCGAAGGTATCCAGCACGAGTTCTTTGAGTTCGTGCTTAAACCACTGAGCAACGGGGATGCCAAATCCCTTTTTGCCCCGCGCGGTGATGTCGGGCGGGAGTTTGTCGCGCATGGCTTTTTTGAGGATGTATTTCATCTTCAGCCCGTTGAGTTTGAGACGCGCGGGGATGGTGTTGACGAACTCCACGAACGTGTAGTCCAGCATCGGCGCCCGTGCCTCGAGGGAACACGCCATGCTGGCGCGGTCCACCTTCACGAGGATGTCGCCCTCGAGGTAGAACTTGCAGTAGAGATAGATGAGCCGCTCAATCGGGTCGCGGCTGTGACAGTGTTGTTCCGCGTCCAGGATGTCTTCGTAGAGGTCAGTCTGGGGGACGGCGCCGTTCAACAACTCCCGCTGTTCGGCGGGGGTGAACGCCCCCAGCCAGACCTGGTTGCGGATTTCCGGGCGGTAGGTCACGCCCCGCAGAAATTGCTTGACCTTGAAGTCGAAACTGATGTTATCGGTGGACACGGGCAGCCGCGCCGCGAGCGGCACGATGATGCGCTCATGCACAAAACGCGGCACTCTGTAGAACTGCGCGAGGCGGTGCGCCTGAAACGTCGGATACCCCGCGAACAGTTCGTCGCCGCCGTCGCCACCCAATGCCACAGTTACATACTGGCGCGTGAACTTCGACAGCAAGTAAGTCGGGATGATGGACGCATCAGCAAAGGGCTCGTCCAAGAACGCCGTCACTTCGGGCAGAATGTCCACCATCGTCTGCGGCTTCAGAACGTCCTCGTGATGGTCTGTGCCGTAGAAGTTGGCGACCATGCGGGCGTAGGTGGACTCGTCGAACGACTTCTCCTGGAAGCCGATGGAGAACGTTTTAATTTGCTGCGGCGGCATGAGTTCCGCCATCATCGCTACGACGGAACTGGAATCAATCCCGCCGCTGAGGAACACGCCCAACGGCACGTCGCTGATGAGCCGCAAGCGCACGGCTTCTTTGAGGCGGGCGCGGAGTTCCTCGCACCACTCCGCTTCACGTTTTGCGTCTAAGGTCCGACGTGCCCCGTTGCTGGGGAAACTCAAGTCCCAATATCTCTGCAACTGAACCTTCATGCCTGAACCCGCCACTCTCGCCGTGAGGGAGTGCGCGGGGGGCAGTTTGCGGATGC
>JANWYM010000090.1 GCA_025055355.1 Abditibacteriales bacterium | reverse complement strand
TAGAGGGAACAGTTATAATACAGGGTAGCCCGCGACACCGTCGCGGAGGAGGAATGAGGATGCGTGTCGAGCAAATCAAGAAGCGACCTTCGCGGTTTCGGAGATTTTGGTGGCGCCTTTACACGGCGTTCCTGATGCTCGTTGTCCTTGTGTTATTCGCTCTCCTCATCGGCGGCTGCGTCGTGGCGGGGATTGTGATGGACGTAAAGCAAGCCCTGCCCGACACGGGTAAACTGCAAGCCCTCGCCAACGCGCAGGGGACGAAGATTTACTCGTCGGAAAAGCAACTGCTCGCCGTCCTGACCGTTGAACACCGCGAGCCCGTCCCCCTCAAAGATATTCCCCGCGATCTCATCAACGCCACCATCGCCATCGAGGATGAACGCTTCTATGAACATCAAGGCATGGACCTCAAGGGCATCGCCCGCGCCTTCTGGACGAACCTGCAGCATAAAGCCATCAAGCAAGGCGGCAGCACCATCACCGAGCAGTTAGCCGAAAACGTCTTCCTGTCGGAGACTGTGCGCCGGAAGGACTACGTGCGTCGTCTGAAGGAAGCGCTGCTGGCGATGCAGATTGAGGACACCTACTCCAAAGACGAAATTTTAGAACTGTATCTGAACGAGATTTACTACGGGCGGGGGGCGTATGGGGTGAAGGCGGCGGCGAAGTTGTATTTCGACAAGCCGCTGGACCAACTGACCCTCTCCGAGTGCGCGCTGCTGGCGGGCATCCCCAAGCGCCCAGCGCGTTACTCGCCGTTTGAGGACCGCGCGGCGTCCCTGCGGCGGCGCGACTTGGTGCTGGACAAGATGGCAGAGCAGGGCTTCATCTCGCGGGCGCAGGCGGGAGCGGCGAAACAAGAGAACATCAAGTTCGCGCCGGTGCGGACGTTGGGGACGAAGCGTTTCCGCGCCCCCTACTTCACAACTTACGTGATTGACCAGTTGAAGCGCAAGTTCGGCTACGATGACGACAAAATCCGCCGCGGAGGGATGAACGTCTACACGACGTTGAACGTGGAGTTACAGGCGGCGGCGGCGGACGCCCTGCGACACGGCTTGGCGCAGGTCGAGGCGCGCAAAGCCAGCACCGGGGCGCTGGTGTGCATTGACCCCTGGACGGGACATGTCCTCGCCCTGCAAGGCGGGCTGGACTTCTACGACCCAGACAAAAGCAAAAAGCCGCAGTTCAACCGCGCCACGCAGTCGCGGCGGCAGCCGGGGTCGTCCTTCAAACCCTACGTTTACGCAGCGGCGATGGAAAAAGGCTTAATCACCCCCGAAAGTCGCGTGCTGGACGCGCCGCTGCGTTTCAAGGACTGGACGGTGCACAACTACGACGGCAGGTATCGCGGGCGTATCACGGTGCGCAGGGCGCTGGCGCTGTCGGTCAACGTTGCCGCTGTGCGCGTCATGCAACGCGTGGGCGTGGAAGACGTCATTCGCCTCGCGCACGCGATGGGGATTCAGTCGGAACTGCAGCCCTACCTGCCGCTGGCATTGGGCGCGTCGGGCGTGACGGTGTTGGAACATACCTCCGCCTACGGCTGCTTCGCCACCGGCGGCTTGCGGGCGGAGCCCGTCGTCATTGAACGCATCGAGAGCGCGACCGGCGAGGTGTTATATCAACACGAACACAAGGATGGGCACGCCGCCGAACTGCGGCGCGTGCTGAGTCCACAAACGGCGGAATACATGAAGTCCATCCTGATCAGCGTCGTCGAGCAAGGCACCGGCAAACGCGCCAAAATCCCCGGCGTGACCTGTGCGGGCAAAACGGGCACAACCTCCAACCGCTGGGACGTGTGGTATGTAGGCTTCACCCTCAACCCCGAAGTCGTGACCGGCATCTGGATCGGCAACAACGAACTCAGAGAGATGTATCGCGCCTCCGGTGGCTACTTCTGCGCCCCCATTTGGAAAGAGTTCACAGCGAAAGCGGTGAAGTTCATTCAGGAGGAACGAAGACGCACGCAGTTCCGCAATCCCGTCACTGGTGAGACCCCGCCCGCGGACGCGCCAGTAGAGGAAGCGCCAGAGAACATCCGCGTCCGCGTCTGCAACGACAGCGGCTTGCGAGCGCGGAGATACTGTCCGTCTACTCACCGCGAATACTTCCGACGCGACGAGGTGCCGCGCTACTGCAACATCCACACCGCCCCGGTTGAAACGCCCCCCGAAACGAGCGAGGAAGTCATCGTCACCGTCTGCGGCGAAACGGGGAAAATCGCTGGTCCGTCCTGCCCGACCCGCGTCGACAAAGTCTTCCGCGCCAGCAGCGCGCCGACGCAACTCTGCCGCTCCCATCAGGAACCTCCACCGACGGAGCCGCCCCCACCGACCAACCCCGATGGACAAAACACCCAGGGGCAGGAGAACGGTCAATGAACGCCGCCTCAAGGCTGTCAACGGATTTCGGTAACGGATTAAACGGATGGCGTCGGCGTCCAATCCGAAAGCAATCTGTTTAATCCGCTGAACTTTTGCGTTTCACTCTGCCTGACAGTAGGGCGAGGAGTCCTTTGCTGCCTCAAGACTGTCAACGGATTTCGGTAACGGATTAAACGGATGGCGTCGGCGTCCAATCCGAAAGCAATCCGTTTCATCCGCTACCGAAATCCGTTGACAGACGGATTAAACGGATGGCGTCGGCGTCCAGTCCGAAAGCCATCCGCTGAATCCGCTACCGAAATCCGTTGACAGACGGATTAAACGGATGGCGTCGGCGTCCAGTCCGAAAGCCATCCGTTTAATCCGTTACCGAAATCCGTTGACAGCCCCAAGGCAGTTATCCTTACTCAGAAAGTCGTCCCGCTGCTGAAATGGAAGTCCTTCACGACCAGCGCAGGCACAACCATCCCTTCGCCCACGCGGACGGCTTCACCCAGAGCGAGGATGTTCTTGAGGAGGTTGAGCGGGCTGTCGTTGAAGCGCAGGTTCTTCAAGCCGTGCGCGACTTTGCCCCTCTCAACCCAGAACAACCCGTCGCGGGTCATGCCTGTCAGGAGTAACTTCATGGGATCCACAAAGCGGATATACCAGAGCCGCGTGACCAGCACGCCGCGCTCCACGCTGGCGAGGAGGTCCTCGTAGGGGATACCACCGTTCGGCGGTTGCATGATGAGGTTCGTTGGATAACCAGTGAAAGCGTGGCCCGTTTTCTGCGCCCAGAAGCGCGAGTAGGAGAGGTTGGTCAGCGTGCCGCCTTTGACCCAGTCCACGCGTCTTGTTGGCAATCCGTCGCCGAAGAACGGCGCGGTGGGGCAGCGGGGGTCGGCGGGGTCGGAGAAAATGTGAACGTCGTCCCCTCCAATCTTCTCGCCCTCTTTGCCGCTGAAGCAACTGCGCCCCTCGTGCGCCGCCTTGGCGTCCAGACTCCACGCGAAGAACGAGAGCAGCCCGGCGACGGCAGCAGGTTCCAACAGCACGGTGTATTTGCCCGGCTCAAGCGTCTTGGGGTGGCGAGCGGCGAGGGCTTTTTGCAGGGCGATGTCAGTCACTGCTTCGGCGCGAACACCCTCAACGTCCTCATGCACCGCCTCCGCCCAACCGCTGCTGTCGTCGCTCATGACCGTGCAAACGAAATGCGCGCCGCTGCGCTTGTGATACGCGAAGTTGCCCGCGCTGTTGGCGATGGCGGTGAACCACCACGCGGTCGCGTAACTGCCTGCGCTGTTCAACCCCTGCGCTGCCACCCGCTCCGTGCAGGCGCGCACCACGCGGGCGCGGTCGTCAGGCGTCGCCGCCGCCGTGCGCTCAGAAAAACTGTTGACCGTCAAATACGTCTGCGGACCGACCGGCGGCAGGTATTCCGTATCGGGCGCGCTGTGCCGCGCAATCTCCTCCGCCCTCGCCACCGCGCGCCGTATCGCCTCGTCGGAAAAATCGTTCACCGACGCGCTACCCACGCAGAACTGCTCTCCTTTCGCCACCGCCGCCCGCACCGCAAGGTGCATCTGCGTCTTCGCCACGTTCTGCGTAATCGCGTTGTTCGCATAGCGCGTGGATGCCTCCGACGAGCCGCTCAAACTGACCTCGGTATGGTCAGCCTGCGCAAACGACAACACCCGCTCCAGAATTTCGCGGGCTTCGGCTTCGGTCATGGTGTTGCTCCTTTCTGTGCCGCCATGCCGAATGAAAATCGTCCTCCTCGTCCCCTCGTCCTTGTCGTCGGTCGTTGTTAAGGTTCGAGAACGAGGACGATGACGACGACGATTTTCAAAGGAGTTGCTCATGTCTCGACTGAGACACCACACCGCAGGAAAATGTGATGGCAAGCGCAGCGAAGCCATCCCCACCGCTGCCGTCTTTTCCTCCGCAGGGGATGGCTTCGCTGCGCTCGCCATGACAGGTATTTTCAAGGGAGGAATACACCCTCAGTTGCGCGGTCGCTGACCGCATTCTGCACGCCCCCACGCCCTCACCTCGCCCCACCCACCTTCACCCGCCGAAACCGCGCAGGACTCGCCCCGTGCGTCATCTGGGCGATTTGCAGGAGGGCGCCCTTAATTTTCCGTCTTCTGCTGGGGCAAAGTCTCTTCTGGTGTCTGCTCAGGTTCTATGTCCTGCGGATGGACGGCGGTGATGCCAGGATAAGACGCAAAGTCGCCGACGTTGAAAGTGAGGAGATTGGTGATGCCGTGAACGCGCATAGCAGCGACAAGGTAGGCGTCATGCACCTGCACACCACGCACGGCGTGGTCCACAACCAGGCGACGCTATTCGTGATAAATCATCGCGCTGTTGGGGAGCAAGGTGAGCAGGGCTTCTATGCGTGTCACTTCAGCGTCCGTTTGTTCTGGCGTCAGCCCCAACCCGTTTCTGTCTGCGGGACGCGTGCAGACGTTCCAGAACCCCCTGATATTCTGCGGCAAGACGCAAACTTCCTCACCACGATTCAGGAGCGTCTCGACCGCGCGCGTCGCTTGTTCGAACATGGGATGCGCGGGTTGGATGCTGCGAAGCAGGATGTTCGTGTCTATCACGTAAGCCATTTACGCGCCCTCGTCCTCGTAGATGCTCTCTCGGCTGACAGCGAAGTCAGAAAGCGGCGGCGTCTCTCTGGAATGACTTTCTGCCCACTCTCGAAACGCCCTAGCTCGCTCATGCGGGGCGGGGACTTCCTTTTGATTGACTGGCAGCAACGCCTGCTCAATGAGTGTTTGCGCGTAGGCAGATACTGGTATCCCCCGTGCAGCGGCTTCCGCCTTCATACGCGCTTCTATCTCTGGCTTGAGTTCTATCGTGATGCTCATGGCATTCCCTCCTCGTCACAAGTATCGCCTCATTCCGCGTGATGTGTCAACACGTCCACACACCCAGACCCCCCCATGCCCTCACCTCGCCCCACCCACCTTCACCCGCCGAAACCGTGCAGGACTCGCCCCGTGCGTCATCTGGGCGATTTGCATGGGGTCGCCTTTGCCGCAGTTGAGAACACCGTTGGGCACCCAGAAACGCTCGTCGCAGATGGCGTCGCAGGAGTTCCAGAAATCGGTGGTGATGCTCTGATAAATCACGTTCTTGAGCATCCCCACGATGCGCCCATCCTTGATTTCCCAAAAGGCGTCGCCGCCGAACTGGAAGTTGCAGCGCATCTGGTCAATGCTGAAACTGCCCATCCCTTCGATGTAAATGCCATCTTTGGTATCACTGATGAGTTCGTCCAGACTGAGCGGCTGTTTGCCCGGCGCGAGGGAGAGGTTGGGGATGCGCACAATGGGGATGCTGCCCCAGTGGTCGGCGCGGCAGCCGCCCGTGCTACGCTCCAAGCCGATTTCGCCGGCGACCTCCCGCGAGGTGGAGTAGCCACGAAATATGCCGTCCTCGACGATGAACCACCGCTGCCCCTCGACGCCGTCATCATCGAAACCCCACGTCGCCAACCCGCCGTCCAGCGTATTGTCGGCGACGAAGTTGACAATCTCCGCGCCGTATTGCAGCGTGTTGAGTTTGTCGGGCGTGGCGAACGAGCGCCCCGCAAGGCTCTCTTCGTAGCCCAGGGCGCGGTCGAGTTCCGTCGCGTGTCCGACACTTTCGTGAATGGTCAGCGCGAGGTTGTGCGGGTCGAGGATGAGGTCCCTCACGCCGACAGGGCACTCTTTCGCCGTGAGTTTTTCCAGTGCCTGCTGCGCTACGCGGTCGCAGTTGTTGAGGAGGTCGTCGGCGTTGATGTTTTCATATCCCCGCGTCAACGGCGGCGGGTGATAGCCCCGCGTTTGCGCGTCGCCCATGCCCACCGCCGTCGCCTGATACCACACGCCCGTTGTGACGACCTCGCTGGTCAGCAAACTGCCCTCGGTGTTGGCGTAAAGCCGCTCGTCTTTGCGCAAGGTGATATGCCCCTGCGCCTTTTTGATGACCCCTGCGCTGCTTTTGTGCTTCAACAGGCGGCGGTTGATTTCCAGCAGCAACCCGACTTTTTCCTCCATGCTGACGGCAAATGGGTCAATCGCGCACGGGGTTTTGAACGACGCCACGCGCGGCGGCTCAGGAACGAGGCGCACTGGCTCGCGCAAACTCGTCGCGCTGGCGGCAGCGATGTCACACGCCTGTCGGGCGACGCGCTGCACTTCCTCCCGCGTCAGCCGCGCCGTCCCCGCAAACCCCCATGCGCCGTTGACGATAACGCGCACCCCGATGCCGATGTCCTCGCTGTCATGAATGGCGCGTATCCGTTCATCCTCACTCGTCAAGTTCTGTCGCAAATACCGCACGATGCGCACGTCCGCATACGACGCGCCATAGTGCTTTGCTACATCCAGAGCCAGTTGGGCTAAGTCGGTCATAGGGATGCCTCCTCAACGAATCATCGTGCTTGACCCTCCATCCGGTAGCGCAGGCAGCGTTCCTCCCTCGAGGTTCAGGCGCGGGCTACCGCCATCGCCAAGCGACCGCGCCGTCCCTCGTGTCCTCGACCACCTGACCTTGTTCGACCAACTGCCGTAAATGCGCATGCACGGGTCCAGCGAGTTCGTTGGCGAACGCAGTGAACGGACCGACGCGGGCGTCGGCTTCCTGGGTGATGTCCTTGAGGGTCAGGGGTTCTTCAGCGTGTTCAACGATGTGCGCCACCGTCTCGCCCAGCTCCTGCACGAAGGCGCGGCTCTCTTGAAGGAATCGCGCCACCGCCTCACCCTGGAGGGGCGCGTAGTGGGCGGTGAGCAGATGGTCAATTTCCAATGATTCCAGCGTCTCAATCGTCCACAGATAAGGCTCAACTTCAAAGTAAGGCGGCGGGCTGATGAGGTTGCCTTGCACGTCGAGAAGACCGCGCCCCAACACGGCGTCGGTGATGACGGCGGCTTTGTTGGCGGCGTCGTAAAGGCCGAGATGCCCAGGGGAATGTCCAGGCAGGTGGAGCATCCGCAGCGGGCGATCGTCGGCGAGGTGGAGGATCTCGTTGCCTTGCAGCAGCAGGTCAAGCCGCATGTCAGGACCGAGCGCGTCCTGGAGCCACTGCTTGACCTCGGCGGGGTAGGTGATGCCATGCGCCTCATACCAACTGTAGCGTTCGGTCAGAATCGCCTCGCGGCTCTGAATCCACGGCGCGTCCAGTTCGTGCGCGCAGAACACGCAGCCGTCCGCGACCTGCCGAATCGCGACATTCCCGCCGAAGTGGTCAACGTCGGCGTGCGTGATGAGGCAGAAGTCAATATCGCTGGGCTCAAGTCCAACGCTCTGCATATACGGAAAAATCGTATCCTGCGGCGTTGTGTTGATGCCCGTGTCCACCAGCATGAGCCACTCGCCCACCAGCAAATACTGGAAGAAATGCCGAGGACCCAGCGTTCCACGAATCTGGTGAAGACCGGGAAGAAGTTCCATGCTCCCCTCCGATCCTAAACTTTTGCGTTTTGCCCTTTCCTTCGCAAATGCCTGTCATGGCGAGGAGCGAAGCAAAGCAACCCCCCGTGCAGGGGATGGCTTCGCTCCCCTCGCCATGACGCTTTCCGAATGCGTGGAGGCAGAGAAGCGCGCAACGCAAAAGTTTAGTCCAATCGTTCTTGTCCACGCCGTCGTCCTCGCAATCGTCGTCGACAGCAACCGAGAACGAGGACGACGGCGTGGACGATTGATTTTTCACAACCACTTCTCCAACCACTTCCATGCCTTCCTGCCGCTCCAGCGATGGTCGTGCGGATGCACGTCAGCGGCGATGCGGTCCAGTGCGCCCGCCGCCTTGTAGATGCGCCGAAGATGGCGGTAGGCTCTCATCATGTCGGGGTAGTGAAAACAGGTTTCCTGCTTGCCGATTTCAAACAGCACGGGCTTGGGGCACGCCAAGCCTAACATGTCGGGAATGTCACCGTGCAACAACAAGCCGGGCACGTGCTGTGCGCCGCAGGTGTTGCCCTTACCGCGCGCGTTGAGGGCATCGCCGCGCACCGTGCTGAGGTAGCCGCTGACCACGCCGACTTTGAGGCGCGGGTCGTTGATGAGCAAGTGCGTCGCCATCGTTCCGCCTTGACTCAAGCCAATCACGCCGAGCCGCCGCTTGTCAACGTTGGGACGTTCGCAGAGAACGTCCACCGCTCTCATCCCATCCCAGATGCTCTGCGTCAGCAAGGGGCGCCCGAAGTATTGAAACGCGAGGTCGGTGATGTTGCACGGGTCGCGCCCTGCCCGACACCACCACGCGGGCGGACGTCGCTCGCCGAACGGACACCAATCGGGTGCAATGACGATGTAGCCGCGCTGCACCGCCTCCACCGCGTATTCGTAGTTGAGCGCCTCCACCGTGCGGATGGCGTTCTCGTCGCCCTTCTCCCGCGTCACCCCACAGATGTCGTCCTTGCCGTTGCCGTGCCCGTGCGCTGCGAGGATGCCCGGACGCTTCTCGCCGGGCGTGATGCCCTTGGGCGTCAGGATGTATGCGGGCACAGTGACACCCCACGCGGAGTCGAACAACACCTTCTCCCGAACGTAATCGCCCTTGTCCACCGTCTCAACGACGACGGGGTTGAGCGGCACCTTTTGGGGAAACGCACCGAGGCAGCGGCGGTAGTGACGGCGAAACGCCGCCTGCCATCGGCGGAAGTCCTCCACGGTCCCACCGTCGAAGGAGCAATCGGGCTGCCACTCGCGGCACCATGTTTGGAGGGTGTCGTAGAGGTTGATGTTACGTTTGTTTGTGGGCATGGCTGCGAAGGGATGCGGTTCCTCCCCTTCCCCCTCCACGCACCCTGTCTACGAGGAGAGGGAAGTGGGGCAAGCAGTGCGTGGCGGTTTTTTGCCCTACTCCTGATGTCCTGGCGCGCGGAGCGAAGCCATCCCCTTCGGGAGAGCTTGCTCTGCATCCTTCCTCGCCCCTGCTCACGCTCTTCACCATCACAGGCATCTTCATCGGGGAGGAGTTGGGAACAAAGGAATGATAACCACCGCGCCACGCTTGCTCGCATCATCCTCCCGCCAGCGGCGGAAAGATGCTGACGGTATCCCCGTCCTTGAGGACTGCTTTGTAATCGCCCTGGTGCTGGCCGTTGACAAGCACCATCTGCGCCTGCGGAAGCGTGATGCCCAACTTCGCCAGCAAGTCTTCGATGGTCGCGCCGTCGGGGAGTTCGACGCTGCCGATGCCTTGCTTGTTGTCGGGGAACACGCGGCGCAATGTGGCGAAGGTTTTGACTTCGATTTTCATGTCCGACAGGATTAACAAGATGGACAGGACAAACAGAGATGAAGAATGAGAGACAAGAGATGAGAGATGAAAAACATCCCTTTCTCCCGTCCCTCATCTTGTTCTATCCTGTCCATCCTATCTCAAAAGTCTTATTCGGGCTTTGTCCCGACCAAAACCTGATGCCACGGGCTGGGTTGGGTGACGGGTTGGACGTTCTGATAGCGGAACGCCCGGTCTTTGGACGGCTCACCGATAAGTCTGGTGGCGAGCAACGCATTGGCAGCGCCGCTGCCGATATAGGCGCGGCGGATGTCCAGCGGATGGGTTTTGATGTAATCTTTCCAGTGCGCCAAGTCTACGCGACTCTGGATGAGACCCTTGACCATGCCGACGTCGTTAAGCAACGTCGTATCGCTGACGGGGCCGACGAACGTCGCGCCGACCATGCGCCCGCCGTCGAAGACGAGTTTGCGGTAAATCGGGCGGCTGGGGTTGTTGATGGTGTGAACCTCCTTGCCCTCGCCCTTCCAGTCGCCGAAACTCGCGCAGTGCAGCCCCGCCACGTCGAGGATGTTAATGAGCAGTGAACCAGGGTAGTGCGTCTCGCGCCCCGCCATGTTCGCGCCCGCGACGCGCCCGTGGTCCACGCAGGTCGGCTGAATCGCGTGAATGGCTTTGCCACCCAGAAGGTTAGGACCTTCCGCCACATCGCCCGCCGCATAAACATCTGGCACGTTGGTCTGCATGGTGTCATCCACGACGATGCCCCCCGTGTCGGGGTTGACGGCGATGCCCGACCCGGCGAGGAAACCGCTGTTCGGCTTGATGCCCGTCGCCACAATCACGATGTCAGCGGACAGTTCCGTGCCGTTGGACAACTTGACGCATTTCTTCCCGTTGGCATCGCCAATTTCCGCGACGCTCACGCCCGTGTGGCATGTGACGCCTTTTTTCGCCAGATGGTTCTGCACCATCGGCGCGGCGGTGGCGTCCAACATGCGGGGCAGGATTTGGTTCTCGATTTCGACCACGCTCAGTTTCCAACCGCGCTTGAGCATCGCGTTCAGCACGATGAAGCCGATGAACCCCGCGCCGATGAACACCACCTCGGGCGTGCCGGCGGCTTTGTTCAACACGGCTTCGGCATCGGCAAGCGTCCACAGGTTGAACACGCCCGCGCCGTCAATGCCGGGGATGTCCGGGCGCGTCGCCGAGGAGCCGGTGGCGATGAGCAGCGTGTCGTAACTGACCGTCGAACCGTCCTCCAGGGTGACCTGTTTATTCGCCGTGTCAACGCCCGTCGCCGCCTTGCCCAGTCGTGGCGTGACGTTCATCCTCTGATAGTAGGCGTCGTCGGCTAAATAGGTCTGCTCGGGCGGAATGTTGCCCGCAATCCAGTAAGGGATCGCCATGCGCGAATACGCGACTGGCTCCTTGACAATGAGCGTGATGTTGCCATCGTCGCCGCACTGCCGAATGGTATCAATGGCAGCCATCCCCG
>JANWYM010000909.1 GCA_025055355.1 Abditibacteriales bacterium | reverse complement strand
GCCCCCGACGCTCATGCTCAGGTACGTGCGCCCATGAAAGCCGCCGTAGAACGAGATGATTTCCTGCTTGCCCGTGAACCGCCGCGCCATTTTCACAGCGGCTTCAATCGTCTCCGTGCCTGTCGTCAGGATGAGGGCTTTGTCCAGGTTCGGCGGCGTGAGTTCAACTAACTTCTTCGCCAGTTCCACGCGCGGAGGGGTGACGAAATCGTAGGCGTTCAGCACCAACCCCGCTTGCTCGCGAATGGCGGCAACGTGCTGCGGGTGGCAGTGCCCGACGTTCATCACCAACACGCCCGACGAGAAATCAATGAAGGTGTTCCCGTCCACGTCCGTCACCGTCGCGCCCTCCGCTTTTGCCCACACGCACGGCACCTGCTCGCTCATGCTATGTGGCTCGAACCGCGCCGATAGGGCGAGGTATTCTTTCGCTTTGGGTCCGGGCAGTTCCGTGATAATCTTAGGCATCATGGTTTGCCTCTCTCGTCTTCGTCGCCGTCCGCACCGCTGAGATGCCCCCTTGAAGAGCCTCTCCCCACAACTTCCCCCTCCTCACATCAAGGGCTGAGGCGCTGGGGTCTGCGCCCTACGCACCCACCGGCGCCCCCTGCGCCTGTTCGACGCACCGCGCCAGCAGCGGCAGCCCGTCGCGAATGTCGTCCAGCGACGGGTAGCCGAACGCGAGGCGCAGATATTTGATGTCCTCCGCTTTGGCGTGGAAGGCTTTGCCCGTGCCGTAGCGGATGCCTTGCGCCGCCGCCATGTCGGCGAGTCGCACGGGGTCAACCTCGGCGGGCAACTTGACCCAGATGAACAACCCCCCCTGCGGACGGCTGAACGCTACGAACACATCGCGCCGCGCTTCGAGTTGTTCAACGACAGCGGCGAGTTTTTCTTTGATGACGCGGTTGACGAGGGCGACATGCTCCCACAGATGCTCCTTGAGAAACTCCGCGACGATGTAAGCCGCGAGGTTGTTCGTGCCGCCGTCAATCTTCCAACTCAACAGGCGCGTCAGCGTTTCTTCCTTTGCTGCAAAGAACCCCAGCCGCACGCCCGGACCGAGAATCTTCGAGAACGAGCCGAGGTAAATGACGTTGTCGCGGTCGAGGCGGTAAAGGCTGGGGGGCGCGTTGCCTGCAAAGAGGAGGTCCGCGTAGCAGTCATCCTCCACGACGGGGACGCCGTGCGCGTTCGCCAGTTTCAGCAAGTGCCGCCGACGCGACAGCGACATCATCGTGCCAGTCGGATTTTGATTCGTCGCGATGGTGTAGATGAACTTGGGTTTGTCGCCGCGCCGCGCCAGATTTTTCAGCGTCTCTTCGAGCGCGTCGGTGTCCATGCCGTCCTCGTCCACCGGTATGCCAACGATGTTTGCCCCATACTTGCGGAAGCAGCCGAGACTACCAGCGTAAGAATACTCTTCTGTGATGATGGTATCGCC
>JANWYM010000908.1:247-1450 GCA_025055355.1 Abditibacteriales bacterium | reverse complement strand
CTTCGGGTCGGTCGGGCGCGGTGCGGAAACTGGCGATGTCTGTCATGGTGGTCTGTCCCTGCCCGCCTGTAACGATGCGATAGAAGTAGCGCGTGCCCGGCTTCAGCCCGCGCAGGGTCGCCTCGTGCAGCACGCCGGTTTCGTAGGGATAACTCACGCGCTGCGCGGTGACGCGCTGCCCTAACTGCTCGGTTGGGCCAAACTCCACCGCCGATGTCTGAGTGGGCGCCGCCGTCTGCCACATCACTGTCATCGTGGTGCGCGGGTCGTCGCTCCACGAGAGGCGGCGTTGGGTGGGCTGGATGGACTTCTGCTCCTGCGCGGCGCGGCTGGTGATGAGGTCAACCGCGCACAGGCAGAGGATTAACACCATCAGTTTGCAGGACTGATACAGACGCATCAATAACAACCCCCTTCTCACATTTCGTGCTACCTAATTCATGCCAATGCTATACAAAAACCGGTCGGAGCGCAACAGCAAGTGCCCGCCGCTGACGGCGGGGCTGGCGTTGAAGAGGCTGCGGTCGCCCAGGTCGTTGTGCGCCAGCAGTTCAAACTGGGGCTTCGCGGCCAGCACGAACGCGCCCCGCTCGCGGGAAACGATATACAACTTGCCATCCGCTATGACGGGGGAGGCATAGACCTCACCGGGCGCGGGCGTCAGTCGCTCCTCGTAAGCCGCCGCCCCGCTCTTCGCGTCCAGACAGCGAACCACGCCCAACGCTTCCGTGACGAAGTAGAGATAGCCCTGATAATACACGGGCGAGGCGACGTTGCGCCCTTTCGTGAGCCGCCACAGGACATGCGTGTCGGTCACGTCCCCCCGCCCGCCGGCGCGCACGGCGAGCACGCCGCCCGCTCGTCCCAGCAGGGCATACACCACCCCATCGTAGGAGACGACGCTGGGAGTGATGTAATCCTCCACGCCCGCGCAGCGCCACCGCTGCTCGCCGCGCTCCGGGTCGAACCCCAGCACCGCGCCGTTGATGGCAACGACCAGTTCCATCGTGCCGTTGGACGTGCGCACCAGATGGGGCGTGTTCCAGGCGTCCCGTATGCCGCCAGCCCGCCACACCTCTCTGCCCGTCCGCCGATCGAGCGCGACCAACGACTCACTCTCCACGCTCGCGTTGACAATCACCCAGTCTTTATACACCACCGGCGAAGCCGCCGAACCGTAGCGGTGCGTCCGCGAACCCACGC
>JANWYM010000908.1:0-237 GCA_025055355.1 Abditibacteriales bacterium | reverse complement strand
GGCGCGCCACAGCAGACGCCCGTCCAGCGCAAAGGCAAACACCCCTTGCGCGCCGCAGAAGACGAACACGCGCTCGCCATCGCTGGCGGGCGTGCTGGACGCGTAGCCATGCCGCTGGACGTAGCCCTCGTAAGGATGCTCCTCCGTATCGCTGCCTATCTCCCGCTGCCATAGAACCTTTCCGTCCTCTCGGTGCACGCAGAGGAGATGCCGCTTCAGGTCACCCATTGCGCCCGG
>JANWYM010000907.1 GCA_025055355.1 Abditibacteriales bacterium | reverse complement strand
AGGGGGTTAGGAAAGCGGCGGGTGACGGCTTTCTGCCCTGGCTCCTAACGTCATTGCGAGCAGAGCGAAGCCGTCTCCTTCGCAGCAGCCGTCTCCTGCGTAGGGCATGGTTTCGCTCTGCTCGCAATGACAGGCGTTTCATCGTGAATTGAGTCCTAATTAACGAATAGGGCGTGCTTACCAGGAGGGGTATTCGTTAATTCGTGACCCATTCGCTGACAGGAGAGGTGAGTAATCTAAAGTTTAGATTGATAGATCTTTGACAATCATCATAACGTTGGCTTGCCAACGCGATTAACTTCAGGGAAAGGTAGCATACTCACCGGTTGCCCGGGGCTGAACAAAGCCGTCCATCCTCTGTCTTCGGGCAGAGATCGCACGGGAGATGCGCTGTGGACAAAAAGTGAGGGAATGATGAGGCAGGGAAGTCGCTGCGTGTAGAAACCAATATCGCAAACGCATGAAAGGTATCAGCAGCCAGCACGAGAAAGAGCGACCATAAGAATCCTTTGCCTTTCGACTTTCCTTAGACCCTCTCTACAGACTGCGTAGCGCAGGCTTCCAGTCTGCATAGCATACCGACAGGGTAGCGGCGCCATGCAGTTTGCGGACAGAGTCTTGCTGCCTGCGGATACATTTCAGCGGTTGAGGAGCTGTTCATGTCTCAACACGCCGCCTGAAAATGTCATGGCGAGCGCAGCGAAGCCATCCCTACCGCTGCAGTCGTCTCCTTCGCAGGAGATTGCTTCGCTATGCTCCCCATGACAGGTATTTTCAAGGGAGAAAGGAGATATTGATGAGATTTCGTTGGGTCGTTTTCATCACCGTGCTGGGGCTGGTCCTCAGCCTTTCGCGTCGCAGCGATGCTGCTTACACTTTCACTCGCATCGCCTCTGACTTTGTGCCACTGTCAAGTTTTCTGAATCTTAGCCATTTCCCCTCTCTCAATGACAGCGGGACAGTGGCGTTCTGGGGGGAAAGACCCTTCCCTTATCATGGTACCATCTTTAAAGGCAACGGGGGACCGCTCACGCTGATCGCCGGCCTGGGCGGAGATATCGACAGTCTCTCTGACTATACTACCATTAACAACAGCGGAAAAGTGGCGTTCAAGGCGCGCCTGGGCTTAGGAAGGGGGGGCATTTTCGTCGGCGACGGAGGTCCCATTAACACAATTGTCGACACCAACACCAGTCCTTTTAGCGCTGTAGAGAATCCCTCCATCAACGACAGCGGCAAGGTGGCGTTCTGGGCGGTTTTAGATGCGGGTGGAGAAGGTATCTTCGTCAGCGATGGCACAACAACTACTACCATCGCCGACGACGACGGGCCATTCGATATCCCTTTCACTGGGAGTTTCCCTGCTCTCAACAACAGCGGTAAGGTGGCATTTCAGGCGGATTTAGACACACCAGGTGAGTCGGGCATCTTCATCGGCGACGGCACAACGA
>JANWYM010000906.1 GCA_025055355.1 Abditibacteriales bacterium | reverse complement strand
TCCTCAAGATCCTCGATGCTACCATGAAACTGCGCGTGAGCGACGAGGCGGAAGAGGAAGGCTTGGACATCTCGCAGCACGGCGAGGTCGGATACAGTCTGGAATACAGTCGGTAGAGGTTTGCGGAACGTTGTTGAATGACGTATAATGAGAGCCGTTCCATCTCGGCGGACGAGTCGTCGTCCGCGTCGCTGGGTGGACGACGAGGACGACGACGATTTCGGAGGAGGAGTTGAGATATGAAAATGGTGGTTGCCGTCATTCGCCCGCACAAGTTACACGATGTCAAAACCGCGCTGAGCGAGGCGGGCATTCACGGCTTGACTGTGACCGACGTGCGCGGCGCGGGCAGGCAGAAGGGGCACGTGGAACGCTATCGCGGTTCGGAGTATACCATTGACCTGCTCGCCAAAGTCAAAATCGAGGTCGCGGTCACTGACGAGCAGGTGGACAAAGTCATTCAAACCATCATCGAGTCCGCCCGCACCGGACAGATCGGCGACGGGAAAGTGTTCGTGCTTCCCCTCGAGGATTCCATCCGCGTGCGCACGGGCGAGAAGGGCGAAGATTCGCTGTGAATAAGCAGTGACCAGTGACCAGTGACCAGCATCAATGGTGCGCTGTCGACTGGTCACTGCTCACTGGTGACTGGTCACTAAGATTGAAAGGAGACAGCACATTGCGCAAAGCAGCAGCCAAAAGCAAGCAGTCGGCGGCGCGTGCCACGGGCAAGACGCCGCAAGATGTCATCGCGCTGGCGGAGTCCGCTGGCGCGCAAGTTGTGGACCTGAAGTTTGTGGATTTGCCCGGAGTATGGCAACATTTTTCTATCACGCTGGACGAGTTAAATGAAGACCTCTTCACCGAGGGGATCGGGTTCGACGGCTCCTCCATTCGGGGCTTTCAGGAGATTCACGAGAGCGACATGCTCTTAATCCCTGACCCCAATACGGCGGTCATGGACCCCATTCTGGAGGTGCCGACGCTGACGATGATTTGCAACGTGCGCGACCCGGTGACGCGGCAGCCTTATACCCGCGATGCCCGCTACATCGCGCAAAAGGCGGAGGCTTACCTCCGGTCCACCGGCATCGGCGACGTTGCCTACTTCGGACCAGAGCCGGAGTTCTTCATCTTCAACGACATCCGCTTCGACCAGACCACCCACTGCGGCTACTACTTCATTGACTCCGTCGAAGGGGTCTGGAACTCGGGCAAGGATGAGAAGCCGAACCTCGGCTACAAACCCCGCTACAAAGAAGGATATTTCCCCGTGCCGCCGATGGACTCCCTTCAAGACCTGCGCTCGAAGATCGTGCTGACCATGTTGAAGGTCGGCATTCCCGTCGAGGTGCACCACCATGAGGTCGCCACCGCCGGGCAGTGCGAGATTGACATGCGCTACGACTCGCTCGTCAAGATGGCGGATAACCTCATGTGGTATAAATACA
>JANWYM010000905.1 GCA_025055355.1 Abditibacteriales bacterium | reverse complement strand
CCTGTCGTCCCCCCTTGCGAGGGGGAACAGCAAGGTTTGCGGAGAGGCTCTTAGTGCAGGCTGGAAGCCTGCGCTACACGGGTAGGAAGGGGTCTTATGTCGGCAGAGCCAGAAGAGCAGGAAGAACAGGAAGAGTCGCCCCACAAGTTGTGGATTCTGCTGGGCATCAGCGGCGCGCTGCTGCTACTGGGTTGGCGGGGTATCATTCCCAAGTGGAACGACGTGGACGTGGCGGCGGTGGCAGCGACGGTCATTTTGGGCTTTCCCATCGTTTATGCTTGCGTCATGGACCTCCTCGAGGGCAAAGTCTCCGCCGAACTGACCGTCGCCATCGCTGCCATTGCCGCGCTGTTGCTGCGCGAATACACAGCGGCGGGCGAGGTCATGTTCATCGCCCGCTTGGGTGAAGCCCTCGAGGGCGTGGCGACGCGGCGCACGCGCAGCGCGATTGATGCCCTCATCGCCTTAACGCCGCGCACCGCGCACGTGCGGCGTGACGGGGAGGAACTCGAAGTCGCCGCCGATGAAGTCGTCGCAGGCGACCTTGTGATCGTCCGTCCTGGCGAGCGGATTCCCGTGGATGGGGTGGTGGTCAGCGGTCGCTCCTCCGTCGACCAAAGCCCCATCACGGGCGAGTCCGTGCCTGTCGAAAAGAGCGAAGGCGATGAGGTCTTCACCGCGACCATCAATCAGTTGGGCGCGTTGGAAATCCGCGCCACTCGCGTCGGCGCGGATACGACGCTTGCTCGCATCATTCGCCTCGTCGAGCACGCCGAAGAAAATCAGGCGCGCATCGTGCGCACGGTGGACAAGTACGCGGGCTATTTCCTGCCCATTGTCGGCGTGGCGGTTCTCATCACTTGGTTTTTCACGCGCAATAATCCCGATGTGTGGCTGCGCTCGCTTGCCGTGCTGATCGTCGCCTGCCCGTGCGCGTTCATCCTCGCCACCCCTGCCGCCGTCGTGTGCGCCGTCGGTCGCTTGGCGCGGGAAGGCATCCTCGTCAAAGGCGGCGTCTACCTCGAGGAGTTGGGGCGGGTCAACGCCATCGCCTTCGACAAAACCGGCACGCTCACTGAGGGCAAGTTGCGCCTCACGCGCCTCACGCCCCTCGGCGAGCACACCGAAGAAGAGGTTCTCTCCCTCGCTGCCGCTGCCGAGCAAAACTCGGAGCACCTCATCGCGCATCTCATCGTCACTGAAGCGCGGCGGCGCGGGCTGCCCATCGCGCCGGTTCAAAACTTCACCGTCCACCCCGGCGCGGGCGTCACCGCCGAGATTGGCGGGGATAATGAGTCTGCGTCCGCGACGGCGGCACAGGCTACCATCCTTGTCGGTAGCCCGCGCCTGCTGGAGTCCGCAGGCGTTGCGCTTGACCCACAAACGCAAAACGCGCTGGTGTCACTCGACGGTGAAGGACACACCTCTGTCTTGGTCGCTGTCCGAACCCCCCA
>JANWYM010000904.1 GCA_025055355.1 Abditibacteriales bacterium | reverse complement strand
GATTCAGATTGACACCTACCCTAAAGTCCTCCTGGGGGAGGACGGGACGTATGACCGCTGGCATTGGGTAGATGCGAAAGGCGTGAAGTTCAACCTCGCCAAAGGCGAGCATACCTTGAAACTGCTCAACCGCGAATCGGGCATCCGCGTGGACCAGATTTTCCTGACGCAAGACCGCGATTATGTGCCAGTGAAGATTAGACCGGTGACGCAGAAGTAGCGCTGTTCGCGGATGGCGCGGACGACACGGAGGACGTCCGCAGTGTGACAAAATAATCCGCGTCATCCGTGACGAGCAACCGCTTTCTCCCATTTATGTCCACACAGGGCTACTATCGTTTTCCAGCCATTTACCAAGACATAATTGTTTTCACGTCCGAGGATGACCTGTGGGCGGTGGCGGCAGCGGGCGGGGTGGCGCGCCGCCTGACCGCGAGTCCGGGGTGGGTGGGGCATCCGTTTTTTTCGCCCGACGGGAATATGCTGGCTTTCACGGGGCGGGAGGAGGGACATACGGAAGTTTACGTGATGCCCGCTGAGGGCGGACAGGTCCGCCGCGTCACGTATCTGGGCGTCAACAGCACCGTGATGGGCTGGACGCCCGACGGGAGGCAGATTCTGTTCAGCAGTGATGCGGGACAGCCGTTTGACCGCATCGGCGTCGTTTATGCGGTCAGCCCTGAGGGTGGGTTGCCGCAGCGGTTGCCGATTGGTCCGGCGGTGAGCATCTCCATGACCAGCGGCAACCGCGTTGTCATCGGGCGCAACAACAACGACCCCGCCCGCTGGAAACGGTATCGCGGCGGCACGGCGGGCGACATCTGGATTGATGCCGAAGGGAGCGGCGAGTTCCGTCGCTTGATTCGGCTGAACGGCAACCTCGCCCGTCCGATGTGGGTGGGCGAGCGCATCTTCTTCCTGTCTGACCACGAAGGGTTCGGCAATCTTTACTCCTGCCTGCCCAACGGCGAGGACCTGCGACGGCACACGCATCGCAGCGACTACTACGTGCGCTTCCCCAACACCGACGGCAAGCGCATCGTCTATCACGCGGGGGGCGACCTCTACGTTTACGACCCGCAGACGGACGAGAACCGCCGCGTGGAGGTCCTCTACCACAGCCCGCGCGTCCAGCGGCAGCGCAAGTTCGTAGACGCCGCGAAGTATCTGGAAAGTTACGCCCTCCATCCGCAGGGGCACTCGCTCGCCCTCAACGTGCGCGGCAAGAGTTTTACGATGGGCAACTGGGAAGGCGCGGTCACGCAGCAGGGCGATGCGCCCATTCCCTCCCGCGTCCCCGTGCGATACCGCCTGACCTGCTGGCTCAATGACGGTCAGCGCGTCGTCACAGTCACTGATGCCGATGATGAAGAGACGCTGGAAATCCACGACACCATGGGGGGCAGCGAACCCATCCGCCTTGAAGGGTTGGACATCGGGCGCCCTTACACCTTGCGCGTCT
>JANWYM010000903.1 GCA_025055355.1 Abditibacteriales bacterium | reverse complement strand
CCCCGATTGGGAGTCACAGCTCCGTCGCCTCATTCAGCAATCCACCGCCCAGCAGCCGCTCGCCTCCGCCTCCCTTGCGGTGCTCCTCAATGAACGTCTGAGCAAATCCGCGCCTTCAGTCGGGCGAGCGTTGCGCAGTGGTGACGTCATTGCTGTCGGTGACGTCTGGCGGCTCCACGCCCAGTTGCTCAAATCGGAGGTGCAAGCCCAACCGCTCTCGCGGTTGGTGCCCGTGCCGCCACGCCAGGGTTAAGGGTCTATCCCACAAAATCGCTCTCGGCGACTATCGGGGCAAGCGGAGCGGAGCCGTCCCTGCCTTTCACCATGACACCGACTTTTGGGGTGGGCTCGGGGGGGATGTGATGCAGGCTGGAAGCCTGCGCTCCTCGGTTGCGCACCCAGCGAACCGCTAAGGCTCACTCTTCACAGCGTCGCGGCTTTCGCGGAAGACGCCCATGTGGCGGTAGCGTTGGTAGCGGCGTTCGACGAGTTCTTCGGGAGAATACTGGTCGAGTTCGGCGAGGGCTTGCAGAATGGTGGCTTTGACGTTGCGGATGGCAGTGGCGGGGTCGCGATGCGCGCCGCCGGGGGGTTCGGGGATGATGCCGTCGGCGACGCCGAAGCGGACGATATCCTCGGCGGTGAGGTGCAGGGCAGCGGCGGCGTCTGCGCCGCGGCTGCCGTCGCGCCAGAGGATCGAGGCGCAGCCTTCGGGTGAGATGACGGAGTAGTAGGCGTGCTCCAGCATAAATACTTTGTCACCCAACGCGAGGGCAATCGCGCCACCGCTGTTGCCTTCGCCGACGATGATGACGACGACAGGGACGCGCAACTGGCTCATGACCATCTGGTTGCGGGCGATGGCTTCGCTGATGCCGCGCTCTTCGGCTTCGACCAGACAGGCGGCGCCGGGGGTGTCCACAAAGGAAATGACCGGTTTGCCGAACTTGTCCGCCAACTCCATCACACGCCGCGCCTTGCGCAAGCCTTCGGGGAGAGGCATCCCGAAGTTGCGCCGCTGCCGCTCGCGCACGTCGCGCCCCTTTTGATAGCCCACCATGACCACAGAGCGTCCGTCCAACCGCGCCAGTCCCGCCACCACCGCCCCGTCATCGCCGAACGTGCGGTCGCCGTGTAGTTCGATGAAGTTGCTGCACATCCCGTTGATGTAATCCAGCGGGTAGGGGCGCTTCTGGTGCCGCGCGATTTGCACCCGATGCCACGGCTTGAGGACGGAAAAGATCTCGCGCAGCAACCGGTCCCGTGTCTCGATGAGTTTGTCTCGCCGTTGGCGCAGTTCGATGAGTTTGTCTGCGTCCGCGCTGCCGTCCAGGCTTTGCAGCTCGCGGTCCAACCGCGCCAAATCTTCGTCCAGTTGCACCAGCGGTTCTTCGAAGGGAAGCCAACGACTCATCATTACCTCTGGGTGTGGGGGTCGGGTTTCGCGTTTCGCCCGGCGCGTTGCG
>JANWYM010000902.1 GCA_025055355.1 Abditibacteriales bacterium | reverse complement strand
AGGGAAGACCGTAATCATGAATGGGTCATGATACGGCTTGCCGAACACCCACGTGTTGGCTTCTTCGAGCAGCGAAGGCGCGAGGGGACGGAACCATTCGCGCATTTTAACCTTCTTGTTCAACTCATCGCGCATGTTGGCGCGGCGCGGGTCGGCGAGAAAACTGCGGTTGCCCAGCGCGCGCGGTCCCCACTCCATCCGCCCTTGAAACCAGGCGATGAGTTTGCCTTCGCTCAACAGTTGGGCGACGCGCTGGGGGAGTTCGGCATCGCTCAACGTCTCGTATCGTAGGGAACGGACGCCGTGCCGTTCCGCCCCCGCGTCCAATGCCTGGCGACATTCCTCGTTGGTAAACGACGGACCGAAGTAAGCGTGCGTCATCACATATCGGCGCGGCTGGCGCAGGATGGTGTGATAGATGTAATACGCCGCGCCGAACGCGCAGCCCGCATCGCCCGCTGCCGGATGCACGAAGTAGTTCTCAAACGGCGACTCGCGCATGATGCGCCCGTTCATCACCGAGTTGAACGCCACCCCTCCCGCGAGGCAGAGGTTCTTCTCTTTAGTCAAGTCATGGAGGTATTCGACGAGCCGCAGCGCGACCTCCTCGACCACTCGCTGTGCGCTGGCGGCGATGTTCATGTGCGTTTGCGTGATTTCTTCTTCGGGGTGGCGCGGCGCGCCGCAGACGCGCACGAACGCTTCGGGGAAGCGATACTGCTTCGCCAGATGGTGGTCGAGATAGCGGATGTTGAACTGGAAGTCCGCCTTGCCGTTCATGACGAGGACATGCCGGCGGAAGAAGTCGTAAAACTCCGGCTCGCCGTAAGCCGCCAAGCCCATGACCTTCCACTCGTCGCCCTCGAACATGTCGAAGCCCAGAAAATTGGTAATGGCAGAATAAAACTGTCCAAGCGAGTGGGGGAGTTTGATGCGCTGGAGGACTTTGATGTCCAGCCCCTGCGCGTGCGCCAGCATGGTGGTTGTGTCCTCGCCCGTGCCGTCCAACGTGAGAACCGCCGCGCTGTCGAACGGGGAGACAAGAAAGCAACTGGCGACGTGGCAGATGTGATGGTCAATATAGTGGAACTGGAAATCACCCTCGCCGAACTGCTCCTTGAGGTAACTCTTCATGCGGAACATGCGCAGATAGTTGCCGCCGATCTGCTGCACGCCGCGCGTCACCCGCGCCTCGAACATTGCCTTCGAGTGGCGCAAACTGCCCAGCGTGACAAGGATACGCCGCCGCAGCACCCACGGCTTCCAGTAAAGCCCAACGTGCGCCACGTCCTTGAGCGTGATGCCCGCCTCGCGGAAGCAGTATTTCACGGCTTCATGCGGGAAGCCGACGTGATGCTTGATGCGCGAGAACCGCTCTTCCTCCGCAGCAGCAACAACCTCGCCGTCGCGAATGAGAACAGCGGCGGCATCGCCCATGGTGGTCAGACCGAGAATGAACACGAATG
>JANWYM010000901.1 GCA_025055355.1 Abditibacteriales bacterium | reverse complement strand
CTAATGTAGCAGTGAGAGTGTTATTCCCCATGAAACTCTCGGATGGCAGCCACAATGCGCGACAGTTCCGCGTCCGTCAACTCGTTGTAAAACGGCAGGCGCAATAGCCTGTCGCTCACATCCTCCGTCACCGGGCAGTCGCCCGGTTTTCCGCCGAATCGCAGCCCCATCTCCGACAGATGCAGCGGCTGGTAGTGGAACACGCTCAGGATACCCCGTGCCTTCAGGTGCGCGATGAGCGCCTGCCGCTGCTTCAGCGACGGCAGCAGCAAGTAAAACATGTGATAGGCCTGCTGACAATGTTCTGGCACGATGGGCAGCCGCACGTGCCGCTCGCGTGCCCAATCGTGAAGGTGTTCAGCGTAATACTCAAAGATATACCGCCGCTTGGCTTGGATTTGCTCCCACGCTTCCAACTGCGCGTAAAGGAACGCGGCGAGGATGTCTGACGGTAGGTAACTGGAGCCGATGTCCACCCAGGTATATTTGTCCACCAACCCGCGAAAGAAGCGGTTGCGATTGGTGCCTTTTTCGCGGATGATCTCCGCGCGCTCGATGAACTGCGGGTCGTTGATGATCAACGCGCCGCCCTCACCGCACTGGATGTTCTTCGTCTCGTGAAAACTCTGCGTTGCCAAACACCCGAACGTGCCCAGTGGCTTGCCCTTGTATCCGCCAAACAACCCATGCGCGTTGTCCTCCACCACCGCGACCCCGCATCGGTGGGCAATCTCCATGATGGCGTCCATCTCGCAGCCGACGCCCGCGTAATGCACAACGACGATGGCTTTCGTGCGTGACGTGATGAGCCGCTCCAACTGCGTTTCATCTATGTTGAGCGTATCGGGGCGCACGTCGGCAAACACCGGCTGCGCGCCCCGCAGCACGAAGGCATTGACGGTGGAGACGAACGTGAACGATGGGACGATGACCTCATCCCCGGGCTGAATATCCAGCAGCAGTGCCGCCATTTCCAGCGCATGGGTGCAGGAGGTGGTCAGCAGCACTTTGGGAACGCCCAACAGGCGCTCCAAAAAGGCGTGGCACTTTTGGGTGTAAGCCCCATCGCCGGAGGCGTGTCCGCCTAAGATTGCGTCGGCGATGTAAGTCAGTTCCTTCCCGACAAGGCACGGCTTGTTGAACGGGATGCGCAGCGGATGGGTGGCGGACTCCACCGCCTCAACGTCCCAGCGTTTGGCTGACGCTTTTGAGAACATCGCTTACGCCACCTTCTCTCTTCCCAGGAGGTCTAGGGCATCGGGCGTGAGCGTCCTGAGACCGGGAAATCGCTTCTGCACGGCAAGAATCTCTGTATAGGAATCGTTCACCATCACGCACTCGTGAGCATCTATACCGTGGACTCTCATGACCTCTTCCAGCTCCGATAACTTGTTTTCAGTGAAGCGCACCTCCACGAAGAAGTCGGGAACTTTGTGTGCTGCCAGCAGCGACTTGACTTCTCGGTTCTTGC
>JANWYM010000900.1 GCA_025055355.1 Abditibacteriales bacterium | reverse complement strand
AATAGGGGCAACTTAGAGGTAGTTTTTTTCCCAATAGCGATGTTCGGAAGGAGGTGGTGTCAGTCCATTAGTCATTTCCTGCGTTGTGTGAGTGACTTTCGTTGTCAGTAGTGAGAACTTCATAGAGGAGGTAGAGTAAAGATGAGACGCAATGCATTTACGCTTATCGAGTTGTTGGTGGTCATCGCCATCATCGCCATTTTAGCGGCAATTTTGTTGCCTGTGTTTGCGCAGGCGCGGGAGAAGGCGCGCATGGCTTCCTGTCTGAACAACGCCAAACAGTTGGGGTTAGCGTTGATGATGTATACGCAGGACTACGATGAAATCACGGTTGCCAACCGCATCTGCTGGGCGCCGCCGCAGCGTTTGAGTTCGACGGGGGGTGCAGCGTGCGAGTGCGGCGTGCCTTACGCCTCGTGGCATGACCTGCTTCAGCCTTACATTAAGAATTACCAAGTCAACATGTGCCCGTCGGGGTTGCCCAGTGGGGACGGTTACACGGAAGCCAACGGCGCGAACTTCCCGCCGGGCGGCAACCCCGTGAACCTGCGTTGGCACTACAACATCAACTACATCTACACACGTGGTAACTGTCGCCCCACCTGCCCTGATAACCCCGGTCACCCCAACTTCCCCTGGACACCTCACTGCGCCTTCGGGCGATCGCTGGCATCCATCAGTGAACCGGCGAACCTCATCGCGATCATTGAGGGACGCGCCACCTCGCCCGACATCCGCAACGCCATCGGCAATCTGCGCTGCCGCCACAACAACGGCTCGGTCTACACCTTCGCCGATGGACACGCGAAGTGGATGAAGTTCGCGGCGACCATTCGCCCCAAGTTGCTGTGGATTGATGAGGGGCTGGCCACGCAGGCACAAATTGACGCGCAGGCCAACGCCTATGAGGCGGCTCTGGCAGCGGGTTCGGGGACGTTGGGCAATTGCCGATGACTTGCGCTCTCTAAGGCGTTGTGCTATCATCAATGTCGCTCAGGCGCACCAAAGGAAGGAGGTGAATGGCATGGGCGAACAGTGTGGCACCAAGAAAGAGGAGAAGGAAAAATCCTCCTGCGGCACGGCGAAGGAAGAGAAGACTTCCTCCTGCGGCACCGCGAAAGAGGAGAAGAAGTCCTGTTGCGGATAATCCGCAATCCGTGCGTTTTGTAGGGAGAGGGATGGACGTCGCCGTTCCATCCCTCTCTTTGTTTTTCTTTGTTTTTGTCGCGCCCCTTCGTTTCATTGACAAACCCCCGCGGCGCGTGATATATTCAACGGCTGCGAATTCCCTTTTGACAGGATGAACAGGATGGGCAGGATGCATCTTATTTGGAGCACCTCGCAAAACTGCCCGCAGGAGGCGGGCGCTCCGCAGCCCAGGCATCTTGCCTGCGTGGTTTAGCTAGGCGCTCTTAAAGCCCGTCCGAAAACTCTCCCCTCCTTACCGAAGGAGGGGCTGGGGGAAGTTGACTCCCCT
>JANWYM010000008.1 GCA_025055355.1 Abditibacteriales bacterium | reverse complement strand
TGCCCAAGCGCATCGCGGGCGGACATGGCGAGTTCTACGCCCTCATCATCTTTGCCGCCTTGGGGATGTTTTTGATGGCGTCGGCGATTGACCTCATCACGCTCTACGTTGCGCTGGAGTTCACGAGTTTATGCATTTACATCTTGTCGGGCTACATGAAGCACGACCCCAAATCCGCCGAGGCGGGCATCAAATGCTTCCTCATCGGCGTCATCTCCTCGGGCGTGATGCTCTACGGCATGAGCCTCCTCTACGGGGCGGTCGGCTCCACACAGTTGCGAGCCATCGGCGACGCCCTGAGCAGTCAAAGCACCCCGCTGACTACACTTGCCATCGTCATGGTGCTGGCGGGCTTTGCGTTCAAGTTAGCGATTGTTCCGTTCCACCAGTGGATGCCCGACACCTTTGAGGGCGCGCCTACACCGTTCGTTGCCTATCTGTCCGTCGCGCCCAAAGCTGCCGCGTTTGCGATGGTGATGCGCGTGTTCTTCATCGCCTTCGGCAAGTTGGAGCAGGACTGGGCGCTGCTTATCGCCCTCCTCGCTGCCCTGACCATGACCGTCGGCAACCTCGCCGCCATTCCGCAGAAGAACCTCAAGCGCATGTTGGCTTACTCCTCCATCGCGCAGGCGGGCTACATGCTCATCGCCTTAGCCGCCTTCAACATGGAACACGCCGACTACAAATGGATGCGCGCGTCGGGGATTATGATTTACCTGCTGACCTACGTGTTTATGAACGTGGGCGCGTTCGGCGTGGCGGTGCTGATGGCGCACGCCACCGGCTCGGAGGACATCGAAGCCACCCGTTGGATGATTAAACGTCACCCGCTTGCCGCCATCGCCTTTGTCATTTTCGGCTGGTCGCTGGCGGGGCTGCCGCCGACGGCGGGTTTCATCGGCAAATACTTCCTGTTCAGCACAGCGATTGATGCGGGATTGACGTGGCTGGCGCTGGTGGGCGTCATTAACAGCGTCATCTCGGTTTACTACTACTTCAACGTCGTCCGTATGATGTTCTTCCCACCGCCGCTGCCCGGCGAAAGAATGGCAGCACCGACCGAACCGACGCCGATTGCTTCGCCCCTGATTCTGCAAGTCGCGCTGGTGGCATCCATCGTCGGCACGCTCGCCATCGGCATCTATCCCGACCCTATCATCCAAATCGCCAAAGGCTCCGTAGGGTTCACGGGTTCATAGCGTTCATGAACTTCATGAACCCATGAACTCATGAACGCCAAACGCTTGGATTGACCGATTGACTATGAGCGAACGCACCCTCGTCCTCATCAAGCCCGACGGCGTGGAGCGCGGGCTGATTGGCGAAATCATCCGCCGCTTTGAGCAAAAAGGCTTGAAGATCGTCGGGCTGAAAATGCTGCGCGTCACCCCGGAGTTGGCGCGGGAGCACTACCGCGACCACGTGGGCAAACCCTTCTACGAACCGCTGGTCGCGTTCATCACCCAAGGTCCCGTCGTTGCCATCGCCGTCGAAGGAACGAACGCGATTGCCCGCGTGCGGCAGATGATGGGCGCGCTCGACCCTGCCGACGCCCTGCCCGGCACCATTCGCGGCGATTTCGTCATTGACCGACAGATGAACGTCATTCACGGCTCCGACTCTCCCGAAAACGCCGCGCGCGAACTGAACCTGTTCTTCAATTCCGAGGAACTAATAACCTACACCCGCAGCGTAGACCGATGGATTAGTTAGAGCAAGACGTCGTGCCTGCCAAGGCAGGTGTTCCCCTGCGGGACGGGGTCACGCTCTCTATCGCAAGGCTGCCTCCTACAAGCCTTGCCCGTGGACGGTTAGGGGAGACCTCAATCGTCTGGCAGAGATGCCGGATGTAAACGCGCAAGAATATTATGGCTCGTTTTCGCATTCTGGTCTCCAGACCTCGCGCAGGGGTTTGGCGATGTATGTGGTTCCGTCTGCGTTCTGGGCAAGGCAAAGGCGGTTTTGTATTCGCTCTTGGTCAGTTTGACCTCTTCGCCGCGTAAGGTCACAGCGCGTCGTGCGAATTCAGCAGTCAAATCGCCCAATTCACCCAATGATGGGAATCTGCGACCACTCGCGCAGAGCCTCTGCCTGTCCGCCTCCTGCGCTCGTCCCGCCGACTATCCGCGCAACACCCCGATAAAGAGGAATACAAAAAGAGAGCCAACCATTCTTTGGGGTTATGCACAACGTGCCTGTTGGCTCGATAAAGAAGAAGTCCCACCTGAAAAGCCCAGCAGGGCAGCCTCAATCGCTATCCTCTCATAACGCCAATGGGTCAAGCTTCCCACCCCGCCCTTAACGTTGCAATTGGGTTGATACAAGCATAAACTGATTAAACGCTATACATGATTATTTGTGTATTACGCGAATCAGTTATTTATTATTTATTGATGTTCTCAATAGAAGAAGGGGGGCAGGAGAGACTTAGCCTTATAATTTAAGTTATATTCAATAACAACTCGAAATGGGCATGGATTTTAGACGCTTGCCCGCTCCGCAGAGGGGTGCCATCCGCTCCGTTATATTCAATTTCCCCTGTCGGCCGATGAGTCTGATAATTATTATTATGAATTTTCAATAGGTCCGCCTCCTCCCCACAACCCATTTGACGGCAAGTCGTTTTTGTGCTATAAAAGGGCAAATCAATAAAGGGAGCCAGCCATGAAACTGTCAGGGCAAATCGCGTTGGTCACAGGAGCCTCGCGGGGCATCGGGCGGGCGGTCGCGCTGGAATTGGCGCGGGAAGGCGCGAACGTGGCGGTCAATTACGTCGAAGCCGAAGCGCGCAATGCCTCCGATGCCGCCGAAGTCGTCAAACAGATAGAGTCGCTGGGCAGGCGGGCAATCGCCGTCTCTGCGGACGTGTCGCGCCCCGCCGATGTGCAGCAGATGGTGGAGACCGTGCGGGAGCGTCTCGGTGGTCTGCACGTTCTCGTGAACAACGCCGGCATCGTCCGCGACCGCACGGTGCAGAAGATGACGTTGGACGAGTGGAACGAAGTGCTCGCTGTGAACCTGACGGGCGCGTTTCTTTGTATCAAAAGTGTGTTGCCGTTGATGGTAGAAGCGGGCTACGGACGCATTATCAACATATCCTCCCTCGTCGGCGTCACGGGTAACTTCGGGCAGGCGAACTACGCGGCAAGCAAGGCCGGGCTGATTGGCTTGACAAAATCGTTAGCCCGTGAAGTGGCGCGGAAAGGCGTCACCGTCAACGCCGTCGCGCCCGGCTTCATCCAGACGGAAATGCTGGAGACGATTCCTGAGAACTATCGCAGCGCGTTTCTGTCACAGATTCCGCTGGGGTCCTTTGGTCAGGCGGAGGACGTGGCGCAGTTGGTCGCGTTTCTGGCATCACCGCAAGCCAGTTACATGACGGGGCAGGTCTTCCACGTCAACGGTGGCTACTGGATGTGAGATTATGGCGCGAGCGAAAGTCATGTCGGCACAAGAGGCGGTCAGCCTCATTCGCGATGGTGATACCGTTTTGGTCAGCGGCTTTGTCGGCTGCGGACATCCAGAGGAACTGACAGCTGCCATCGAGCAGCAGTTCTTGACAACCAGCAAGCCACGTGACCTTACCATCATCTACGCTGCCGGGCAAGGTGACGGCGCGACGCGGGGCATCAATCACCTCGCCCATGAAGGCTTGGTGCGGCGCGTGATCGGCGGACACTGGAACCTTGCGCCCAAGATGGGCAAATTGGCGGTGGAAGAGAAAATCGAAGCCTACGTCTTTCCGCAGGGCGTTATTACCCATCTCTACCGCGACATTGCGGCGGGCAAGCCGGGAACGATTACGCATGTCGGTTTGAAAACGTTCGTGGACCCGCGCGTGGCGGGTGGAAAGTTAAACGTGCGATCCAAAGAGGACCTCATTGAAGTCATCACGTTGGGTGGACGTGAGTGGCTATGGTATAAAGCCCTCCCCATTAACGTCGCGCTTGTGCGTGGAACGACGGCGGACGAACGCGGCAACGTCACGTTAGAGAAAGAAGCCGGTTCACTGGAAGCGACAGCAGCAGCCCAGGCGGCAAAGAACTCCGGCGGCATTGTCATCGTTCAGGTCGAGCGGCTCGCCGCCGCGGGAACGCTCGACCCACGCCTCGTGAAAATTCCTGGAATTCTTGTTGACGCCATCGTTCTTTCCCGCCCAGAGAATCACTGGCAAACGTTCGCTGAACGATATAACCCCGCTTACAGCGGCGAGGTGCGCGTGCCGTTGAGCCGCCTCCCTCCCCTCCCCTTGGATGAACGCAAAATCATCGCGCGCCGCGCCCTGATAGAACTGGCACCGGACGCTGTTGTCAACCTCGGCATCGGCATGCCTGAGGGCATCGCAGCGGTGGCGGCGGAGGAAGGCGTGAGCGACTTGATGACACTGACCGTCGAAGCCGGTCCCATCGGCGGCGTGCCCGCCAGCGGTTTGAGTTTCGGGGCGGCAGCAAACCCCGAAGCCATCATTGACCAGCCCTCGCAGTTTGACTTTTATGACGGCGGCGGGTTGGACATCGCCTTTTTGGGCATGGCGCAGGTCGACCAGTTCGGCAACGTCAACGTCAGCAAGTTCGGTCCGCGCATCGCGGGCGCGGGCGGGTTCATCAACATTAGCCAAAACGCCAAAAAAGTCGTGTTTTGTGGAACGTTCACCGCTGGTGGGCTGGAGGTGCGCGTCGCTGACGGCCAACTGACAATCGTGCAGGAGGGTAAACATCACAAATTTGTAGATCACGTCGAGCAAATCACCTTCAGCGGCGAATATGCCCGCGAGCAGGGTAAGGCTGTTCTTTACATTACGGAACGCGCCGTGTTTGAGATGTGCCCCGAAGGGTTGACACTAACCGAAATCGCGCCCGGCGTGGATCTGGAGACGCAGATTTTGAAACAGTCCGATTTCCCCCTGCGTATCTCTCCGCAGGTGCGCACGATGGACGCCAGAATCTTTGCTGCCGAGCGCATGAGGTTGCAGTTCTAAATTCGTGTTGCCCTCCGGCGACCTGAGTGCTATAATGAGTGTAGAATAACTCGGAGCGAAAGGAGGATGACGATGGCGCACGTGGACGATGCCACGAAAAAACATATTGACCGCTGGATTCGGGAGAATGACCTCAACGAATTCGGCGACCCAAAGGATACAGTGTATGCAGGTGGCAACCCCCTGTTCGACATGCTGACTGGCAAGATGAGAGACCGCTATGAGTATATCCTTGAAAAGCACCCCGAACTGCGGGTGTGGAAGAAGTAGTTAGGAAATTAGGAAATTGGGAAAATTCTCAGTTTTCCTCGTTTCCGCCGTTTGAAGGAGACTTCCATGAAGTCCGCGTCCTCCCCTACCCTACGCTGGTTATCAGTCGTAATTCTGGCGCTGACCGCGCTGCCCATCGTTTTCAGCCTGACCTTTCAGAAGCCTTCAGCGCGCCCTGAGCCGACGGTCACCCCCAGCGATACTGACCCCCGCGAAGAGCTGCTCGTTGACTTGAAGGACAATACAACGCCGCAAGAGATCACTGCCTTAGAGCAGAAATATAACATTGACCTTGAGTTCAACACCGAGAACGCCCACGATGAAAAACTGATGGTCGCCGATATTGACCCCGCGCGCCTGTCCGACTTGGTGACGCAACTGCGGCGAGAGCCGACGGTGGAAATCGCCGAGCCGAACGTCGTCTATCATCTGCCACCCGATGAAGAGTTCATCCGCGCCAGCAGGGGAACGGGTGAAGTGCTACCACCCGACTCCCACGCGGCGTGGGCGCCCAACGACCCGCGCTACAAAGAACAGTGGAACTTCCGCATGATCGGCATGGAGCAGGCGTGGGAAAAAACGCGCGGCAAGGGCGTCGTCGTGGCGGTCATTGACACGGGCGTCGCATTCGAGAACGACCACAAGTGCTACTGGGCCAAGGACTTCCGCGAGACGAAATTCGTGCGGGGCTACGACTTCGTGAACAAAGACGAGCACCCCCACGATGACCACGGGCACGGCACGCACGTCGCAGGCACGATTGCCGAATCCACGAACAACAACGAAGGCGTGGCGGGCATCGCGTTCGAGGCGACAATCATGCCGCTGAAAGTCCTCTCCGCCAGCGGCGGCGGCAGCGCGGCGGACATCGCCGATGCCATTCGGTTCGCCGCCGACCACGGCGCGAACGTCATCAACATGAGCCTCGGCGGTCCGTTCCCCAGCGGCGCGATGGAGTCGGCGTGCAAATATGCGGCGAGCAAGGGCGTCGTCATCGTCTGCGCGGCGGGCAACAGCGGGCGCGAGGGTGTGAGTTATCCGGCGGCGTTCAAGGAATGTATCGCGGTGTCCGCCGTGGGCCCCAAGGGCGAGTTGACGCGCTACTCCTCCTACGGGAAGGAGATCGCCATCGCCGCCCCCGGAGGCGATACGGCGCTGGGCAGAGAGTGGGGCATCTTGCAGAACACGGTCTATCAAGGTGTGGACGATTACTACTACTTCAACGGCACCTCGATGGCGTCGCCGCACGTCGCGGGTGTCGCTGCCCTCATCATGTCGCTGGGCGTGAAAGACCCCGCGCAGGTCAAAGCCGTTCTCCAAAAATCGGCGAAACCTAAAGAACCGAAGAAAAAATATGGCGCGGGACTCCTCAACGCCGCTGATGCGGTCAAGTTAGCGACATCCGCCGAATTCCAGCAGCCGCTGCTCGCGGACACTGATGAAGCGTCCGGCGCAACAACGGACGGACCCAAGACAATCCTGACCGTGCAATCGCCGATTCCAATTTTCAACAAGTGGATTGACCTGCTTGTGAAAGTCGGCATGGCGTTGCTCATCTCCGGCGTCTGCTTCGCTGTCGGCAAGTTTAAGAAGCGCACGAAGGGCACCGCCCAATACCCGTTGGCGGTTACTGCCATGCTGCTCGCGGGCCTGTTGCTGCCCGACCTCGTGATGTGGTATTGGGGCGCGAACGCGTGGGTCAACCTCCTCGCGCACAGCGTCGTTATTCCCTCCCTGCTGCTGGCGTTGGGGTTGCAGAACAAACGCGCGCTGCAACTTCTCGCCTACTTTACGGCAGCGGTCACGCTCCACCTCGCGTGGGACGTCTGGCGTCACGTCGCGCCGTTCGCCGACCTCGGCGTGCGCGCCCTGCCGTGGTTGATGGCGAACATCATCGTCGGCGTTGGCGTCGTCATCGCTGCCATCCGTCGCTGCACGGCTCGCTTGCTGTAAACGGGAATGTTTCGAGGTTGTCGTCGCAGAATCAACAGGCTGTCGCCAAAGGACTTGACGACAGCCTGTTTTGTTGGTATCAAAGGAGTCATTCATGACGATTCATCAACACTCCGCCGCAGGAAAAGCGTCATTGCGAGCGGAGCGAAGCCATCTCCGCCGCTGCAGTTGTCTCCGCCGCAGGAGGTTGCTTCGCTCCGCTCGCAATGATATATTCTCAAGGGAGGCAACTTGAAACTCGTCCAAGTCCTCATCGTTCTCACCATCTTCATTACCTTCAACGGCAAAGGGAGCAGAACCATGTCCAGTCCTCGTCCCGAACACCCTCGACCTGATTTTGAGCGCAGCGAGTGGCTCAACCTGAACGGCGTCTGGGATTTCGCGTTCGACCCCAAGCAACAGTGGCAACAACCCAACGACGTGAGGTTCGACCAGCGCATCGTCGTGCCGTTCCCGTGGGAGAGCAAACTATCAGGAGTGCATCGCCCCGACTATCGCGGCGTCGCGTGGTATCGGCGGACGTTCACCATTCCCGCCGAGTGGAAAGGCAAGCGCGTCGCGCTCAAGTTTGGGGCGGTAGACTGGCACGCGAAAGTGTGGGCGAACGGCGAGTTGCTCGGCGAACACGAAGACGGTTACGTGCCGTTTGAGTTCGACGTCACAAAATACGTCGGGCAGGAAGTCACGCTGGTCGTCCGCGTCTTCGACGTCGTGGACCGCGAAACGCCGACGGGCAAGCAGACAGGTTGGTATACGCCCACCAGCGGCATCTGGCAGACGGTCTATCTCGAGGCGACGGGCGTGACGTTCATCAAGTATATCAAGTTTACAACGCCCGACCTCTCCGGCACCGTCCACGTCGACCTGACGCTGCACGGCACAGGACAGAAGGAAATCGTCATCGAGTCGCCAGACGGTCAGTTTCCGACAACGACACACAAAACCCCCGAATCAACTTTACGCGTCACGTTTCACGTATCAAAGCCCAAACTCTGGTCGCCCTCCTCCCCTACCCTATATCCCACCGTCATTCGATTGCGGCAGAACGGCAAAGACGTGGACGTAGTGAAAACCTACTTCGGCATCCGCACGATTGGGCGGGGGAAATTCAATGGCTCCGACTTTGAGTATGTGCTGCTCAACGGCAAGCCGATTTACCTGCGCGGCGTGCTGGACCAGTCGTTCAATCCCGACGGCATTTACACCGCGCCCGATGACGAGTTCATGAAGCGCGACATCAAACTCGCCAAGCAGGCGGGCTTTAACATGATGCGCATTCACATCAAAGCCGACGAGCCGCGCCGCCTTTACTGGGCGGACAAGTTAGGGATGCTGCTGATGTGCGACATCCCCAACATGAACGCCCACACGCCGCGCGCGCGGCAGATGTGGGAGCGCACCCTGCGCGCGCAAATCGCCCGCGACATCAACCACCCCAGCATCTTCTGCTGGTGCATCTTCAACGAAGAATGGGGCATCGGGCAAATCGGTTCCGCGCCGCGCGAGCATCGCGTCGAGTGGGTGGAGAGGATGTTTCACCTGACCAAAGAACTCGACCCGACGCGGCTCTGCTTGGACAACACCGGCTGGTCGCACCTCATCACCGACCTCAACTCCTTCCACTGGTATGGACGCGATGTGGACGGCTTTCGACGGCACTACCGCGAAATCAACGACACGCGCATCAAAGCGGGCGACAACTGGAACTACATCGCCGGTCGCACGCAGCGCGGTGAGCCGTTCATTAACAACGAGTTCGGCTACGTTTCGGCGGGCGACGGCGACAGCGACATGACGTGGGGCAACTTGTTCGCGGTCAACGCCCTGCGCGCTTGCGAGCGTCTGGTCGGCTACACTTACACCGAGTTGACCGACATCGAGTGGGAACACAACGGCGTTTACAACTACGACCGCTCGCCCAAAGAGTTCGGCTTCGACTTCTGGGCGCCGGGCATGAAGCCGAGCGACATGTTCGCGGAGGACTTCCTCGTTCTCGACGCGCCCGCCATCAAGCACGCCCAGCCGGGCGAAACAGTCAGCGTGCCGGTGAAGTTCAGCCACTTCAGCGGCAAACATGAATCAGGCTTGACGTTGAAATGGCAACTGCGCTGGCTGGACCGCTTCAGCCGCTGGCACGAGAGCAAAGTGGCGTCGCGCCCTTGCCCGAAAACACCAGCGTATCGTCTGACGTCTCTCAGCGAGATCGCGCTGACGTTGCCGAACGACCCTCCCGCTCTCGCCACGTTGGTCGCTTACCTCGAAGACGCCCAAGGCAACCGCGTGCATACGAACTTTACGCAGTGGTTAGTGCGCCGTGGAACGGGCGCGCCGCGTGCGGAGCGCGTGGACGCGCACACGCTCGCGCTCCGCTTCCGTCCCCAGGACTGGTCGGAGAGTCAGTTCAGCGAACTGGACATGCCGGACGGTCCGATAGAGGGAAAGCATTACGGACGCGGGCATGGGTTCGTGACTTATCGGCTGAGACTACCCGACGGCCTGCCGCTGGAGTCACTGCAGTCCGTTGCCGTGATGTGTGAGGTCGCCGCCAAAGCCGGGCGCGAGAAAGTGGATTGGGCGGAGCGCGTCAACCCACAGGACTATCCGCAGACGGATGGGAAGAAGTTTCCGACGACGGTGGACGTTGACCTTAACGGCGTCAAAGTGGCAACGTGGGCTTTGCCCGACGACCCCGCCGACGCGCGCGGTGTCCTCTCCCACTGGCGCGGCGTCGAACGCGGCTCCTATGGCTTTCTGCAAGTCGCCGACGCCAGCAGCCCATCGCTTGCCGTCGCCATCTCGAACCGCCTCCGGGCTGAGGGGGGGGTTCTGGTTGTCCGCTTCACCGTTCCCACCAACGCCGCGCACCGGGGCGGCTTGGCGATTTACGGCGAAAGCATGGGCAACGCTCCACTGGACCCGACTGTAACCCTCAAGTTTTCCAAGCCGCTGCCGATGCCAGCGGGCTGGGCTTCGCATGAACCCGTTGCCGTCGAAACGTTCCGGGAACGATTGATCGCCGTGCTCCCGTCCGCCCAACAGGGCGGGACGGAGTGGCGGTTCACCACCGATGCTCCCCCCGCGCCCTGGACGCAGCCCGACTTCGACGACAGCGGCTGGAAGGTGGGCAAGTCTGGCTTCGGGCGCGCCGATACACCAGGCGCGATTGTCGGAACGGAGTGGACGACGGGCAATATCTGGTTGCGCAGAAAGATTTCCATGCCGAAGTTATCCCCCCGTGACCCGATATGGCTGGAGGTTCATCACGACGAGGACTGCGAAATCTACGTCAACGGCCGACTGCTGTGGCGCGAGGGCGGATACCTGACGCGATACAAAACCGTGCGCCTGACGCCCGAGCAAGTCGCGCTCTTCCGCGAGGGCGAAAATACAATTGCCGTCCACTGTCGGCAGACGATAGGCGGACAGTTCATTGACATCGGCTTGACTGTGCTGCGCCCCTAAGATCCTATCCGAAAACCGAGTAGCAGAGGCTTCCAGACTGCACAAAATGCCAACAGGATGTCGGCGCTACGCGGTTTTCAGCTCTCGAAGTTGCCTGCGACGCTGTCGTGGATTTTGTTTTGCGTCGCGGCGCGACGGGCTACTTTTTAAGGAGAGACCCTTCCACGTGGACGCCCAACTCCCGCGCCGTCGCCATCAGTGCGTTCCACGTCTCCTCTTCGATAAAAATGCCCTCGCGTTCGCGCTGCGCGCGGGTGCGCTGTTCGAGTTCGCCGGGGATGAGAATCTCCTCGACGCCGGGTAGTGTGCGCGAGGACTTGACGAAGGCGATGAGCGCTTCGACCTCTTGAAGATACTCGTCCAGCGGGATGAAGTCTTCGATTTTGATGGCAAGGGCGAGGAAACCGCTGCCGCCGCGCGTGGGCGGCTCCTGGCTGCACCCTGCCCAGGTCAAGCCGCCGGCGAGACAGTCCACGATAAAGCCCAAGCCGTAGCCCTTGTGTCCGAACTGAAACCCGCCCAACGGCAGCACGGCGGCGGGGTCGCTGCTGCGCCCCCAGCGGCGGTGAGGGTCAGTAACGTAGTTGCCCTCCGCGTCAATCATCCACCCCTCGGGCAGCGGTTCCCCCCGCGCGCGCTTGAGTTCGATTTTACCGCCTGCCACGACGCTGGTGGTGATGTCGAGCATCACCGGTTCACCGTTCTTACGCGGAATCGAAACCGCTATTGGGTTCGGCGGCAGGCGTCCCTCCGTCCCGCCGAACGGCGCGGTGAACCGTCCCCCACCGTTGAGCAGCGCGATGCCAATCATCCCCTGTGCCGCCGCGCGCGGCGGATAGGCGCCGATGCGCCCGGTGTGGGTGCAACGATGCACGCCCACCGCCCCGAACGTGCAGCGCTTCGCTTTTTCAATCGCCAGGTCCATCGCTCTGCGTGCCGCAACGATGCCCAACCCGCCGTGTGCGTTGATGACGGCAGTGGCGGGCGTCTCCTTCACGACCTCGTGCGCGCTCGCGGGCACAAAGCTCTTCTGCATCCCCCGCGCGTAACCGACCGCACGGATGACGCCGTGCGAGTCATGCCCCACCAGATTCGCCTCCACCAGATGCTCCGCCACCACCGCTGCCTCTTCAGGGGATGCGCCCGCTTTCTCAAACATTTGCCTCGTGAGGGAGAGTAGTTCTGTATGATTGACCACAGGCATCGTGTGTCCCTTTCCTCCTCGCCAGGATGCTTGGCTTTAAGTTCGCCGTCAGGTCGACATTGCCTCTTGCACGGTTTTTTTCTTGGACTTCGCCCTTTGTCCCGTATTGTGTGCTATAATCACGCTGAGTCGCAGAAAGGAGGAGACAGCGATGTCGCCGCGTCCGACGTCGGTCACGGCAGTCGCCGTTATCAACATTATCTTGGGGGTGCTGTGCAGTTGCTCATCCCTAAGTATGACCGCCACCCCTGCCATCATGAGCGCGTATCAGCAGAGTATGACGCCCATGATGAAACAGGTCAAGCAGCAGTTCGAGGCCGACAAGCGCCGTGAGATAGCGCGGCTGCGCGCCGAGCGCCAGCAGGCGACTACGGCGGAGGAACGCCAGCAGATTGACGAGAAGATAAAGACGTGGCAAGCCATGAAGACGCCAGACATGCGCAAGTTCTTCGGTTTGTTTACCGCGCCGCAAGTGGCAACGTTCTACGTGGTCACGGGCATCATCGGCTGCCTCCTCAACCTGCTCTTGCTGATTGCAGGGATTGGGTTGTTCCCCCTGGCGGAGTGGGCGCGGAAACTGTCCATCGCTGCCAGCGTGATGGGTATCATCTTCACTCTAACTTCGAATGCCTTTAACGTTTTTGTTATCACCCCGACGATGGCACCATCCCTGCAAGCCATGATGACCGAGATACAAAAGATGAGTCCTCCCGGACAGCCGCCCTCTCCGGGGACGAACATGGGCGCTATGATGCAAGTCTGGACAGCCCTCTGGAGCGGCATCTACTGTCTGCTGCTGTGCGGCTGGCTGGTGGCTGTCATCGTGATACTATCCAACCGCCGCGTGCGCGACACCTTCCGCGCCGCTGCCGCCCGCCCGCGTCATAACTCCCGGATGTAGATGTTTTTGAACTGAACCGGGTCGCCGTGATGCTGCAGCCCGATCCGCCCTTTGGGCGGCACGCCGGGTAGCTGCGCGTTAGAGATGACCTCGTAATCGTTCAGCACGACGGTCAGGCGATCACCCTTCATGGTAATCTTCATCGAGTTCCACTGACCGATCGGCTTATCGGCGTTGCGCTTGGGCGTGACGCCCGCCCGGATTTCGGGCGGCATGCGCGGGTCCATGCGGTAGCCGTAGACCTCGCCGCTGCCGCACGTCCAGCACCACAGGTTGACCTGTGCCTTGGTGCTGCCGCGCAGGTAAATTCCGCTGTCGCCCGCTTCGTCCACTTCCACGAGAACGTCGCGCCCCTGCGCGTCCTTCTGGTGCGTGCCATCGGGAAAGACGATGGGATGCTTCGCCTTGCGAATCGGACCGCTCCACCGCCAGTCCACCATCAGGATGAAGTCCGCAAACTCCTTCTCCGTCCACAGGTCTTTGCTGCCCCTCGCCTCCGACTTGCCGTCGTAGTCAATGATACCGTTCACGACCTTCCAGTGTCCGTTATCGCCCTCAGGCACTTTCCAGTTCGTGAAGTCCTTGCCGTTGAACAGGGCGACAAATCCCTCGGGGGGTGTGTTGTCCGCCGCGACTGCCCACGGACTCAGCGCGAGGCTGGCAACGCCAGCGGCTGTGATTTGAACGAAAACTCTTCGTTGCATGTGCCGTCATCCCTCCCGTTCACCTTTGCTCTGTATGATACTCAGTTTCGCCACATAACTCAAATCCGCTCGACAAAACGGGACGTCCAGCCGATGCTCCAACTCATTGGCTTTCGCGCCGCGCAGCCACGCCAGCGCTTTGAAAGCGTCCAGCGCGAAGTCGGGCGGGTCAAGGAAGTTTTCGCCGTAGTGCACCTGCCGCTCCTCGCCGACGAGGTGCCACGTCGGGCAGAGGGTTTCAAAGGCGCGCCAGAGTTTGTCCACCGCGCCGGGGGCTCTGGCTGTCACGACGGCGGCGACCTCAGGCGTAAGGTCGTGAAACAGGGCGACCTTAGCCTTGTGCGGGATGACTTTGAAAAAGAGCGCATCGCCACTGCCGATGAACCTGTCCCATTCAGCGATGTTTTGAATGACAGGCAGACGCACCTGCTCCGCGCTGCGCTGCCACCACGCGACCAGCGCCTCGGCGGTTTGCTCCGCCATCGCTTTCGCCTGCGCCGCCGCCTCCGCGTCGCCCGCTTTCTCCGCGAGACGCACCAACGCGCGCAGCGACGCAAGGTAGCGGTTAGCAAACAGATCGCCCCGCTCGGGATTCAGCCGCCAGTTCGTTTTCACAAAGTCATCAAAACAAGCCCGCAGCCCTCGCCAGTCGGCGCGCACGCGCTCCCACTCGCCACAGCGTTCGGCGTAAAGCCACACTGCGTAAAGGTTGCCCAACGGGTGGTGCGGTTGGTCGTGTCCCAAACGCGACAGGACATCGGGCGGAACCCAAAACCGCTCGCGCCGCTCGCCCGCGTTCAGCGCATACCACGCCTCTTTTGCAAAGGGCGGATGCTGCTGCCACTCGTCCGCCAAAAATGCCTTCACGCGCTTCTGCACATCGTTCGGCAGGTGCGGATACGCCCACGCTAACGCCTCAAATACCTCCCCGCTGTCATCGAAGAAAAACTCCCGCCCCGCCAACCCCGGCTCCACAAACAACGGCGCCCAGCGGCGCGACAGCAACTCCGTCACGGCATCCGCGAGCGTCTTGCCCGGAGCCGGCGCCGGAGGGCTTTGCGCTGTCGTTGCCCTGATTTTCACCGCATCGATCGGAGTATCCTCCGCCGCTTTCCCTGGCTCGCCTGCGACGATGCACAGTATCCGACTCCCCGTCTGCCAATAAATGTGACTGCCCACCACCGCTACACCGCCGCGCGCCGGTCCGTGCCACTCGTTCCGTGCCCACGGCAGGTTGCGGAAGCCGCCCCAACTGTCGCGGTCGCCGGCGATGAGGAAGAGTTGCTGCGTGTTCAGGTCAAACCCGCTGAGAGTGCCCTGATGCACGATGAGAACCGTGTCCCCCGCCACGACGAAGTTCTGACTTTCGTCCGCCGTGCCCCAGAAGGTGTTCCACGGCGGCTGCATCCCGTGTTTGTGGTGAACGGGATGGATGAAGTTTTCTGCATCGAGAAACCCCAGCGCGACCAGCGGTGCGACGCCATAATTCCAATTGCCAAACGCGCTGCGGTAGAAAACGAACAGGCGTCGATCGGGCGTCACCACGGGCGGCGTGCCGACGCCCTGACAGCCGCCGACCCACAGCACGGGCGCGGTCCCTGCCTCCTTGCCCGTTCCAGCGTCCAGCACGAAAAGCGTTCGCGCTGCGGGGCGGTCGTTCAGGTATCGCACAATCGCCGTCTGCTCTTGCGCCCACTGCTCTCGCTTGCCCCGCGCCGCTTCGCTACGCGTCCACGCCTCCACCTTGCGCCAGTCACTGTCGTCCACGCCCGCGTTCTGACAGAGCCAGTGTCGGTCTTGCGCGAGGCGCTGCGCCATGTTGATGACGGGATTGGTGCGCAGGATGACGAGGGGGCGCGCCCCGTCTTTGGCGATGACGGGATAGTAGTCGCGTGCCGTCTGACCAATGAGGGGCGCAGAGGTCCAGAGTATTTTGCCTGTCCTCGCCTCCAAGCAGCGCACGCGCAAATCCTCGGGCGTGACAAACACACGCCCGTCATCGAACGCCGCCGTCTGGCGGATCGGCGCATCAAACCGCTGCTGCCAGCGCACCTTGCCCGACTTCAACTCCACCACGAGAAACTCGCCCGTCCGCGCTCCGATGAACACCGCACCGTCGGCAACCGTTGGCGACGCCGAGAACCCACCGCGCCCGACGAACACGGACCAACGCACCTTGCCTGTCGCCGCGTCCAGCGCGTAAAGTCCGCCGTCGACGTTGGCAGCAACAACAACGCCGTCTCCGAGCGCGGGCGCGTGCAAAAACGCCCCGCGCGCTTGAAACCGCCACAACGGTTCACCCGTCCGCGCGTCGAGCGCGTAAACGTTCCCGCTGTGCGTCGCCGCGAACAGTTTGCCATCCGCGACAATCGGCTCAACGGCGGAACTCATGCGCTCGCCGACGAAGTGCCGCACCCACACCACGCGAAACGGCGGGCGCAGCACAGCAGGCACATATCCTGTGCGCTGCGCGTTGCCGCGCAGCGTCGTCCAGTCAGCACGCGCGGCGGTCACGCACAGCACCAAAGAAAGGAGGGAAAGAATTCGTCGCATAATCTTTTGTCCGATTGCTTAGAGCCTCTCCGAAAACCGGGTAGCGCAGGCTTCCAGCCTGCATAAGACGCCGACAGGATGTCGGCGCTACGGGGTTTTCGGATAGGCTCTAAATGACCAACTTCTTGCACGCTGTGAGGACGGTCGTGGCAGGCTGTGGAAAGATACGCGAGAGACCCTTGACATTTCTGTGCCATGAATTAGCACCATTCGGTTAGTAACTCTTTATGCTAATCAATTTTTGAGCCCCTAACCGTTAGCGCTGAATTTATTCATCGCTTTACTGCGCTCAAAAAGCCCCAAACATAAGCAACGGCAGCCATCGGGTGCTGGACCGTGAACTCGCAAATTTCTGGATACCAGAAAACGTCCCAGAAAGCCTCAAGCGTCGGCCACTTTTGCACCTGAGGGTAGCAATACCTGTTGACAATTTCTTGTGCCCAGTGACCCTTTTGTAACTGAGCATCAATCGGTCCGAGAACTGTCAGCCCCTCTGGTGGTGGTTGACGAGCGATGCGAGAGTCAATATGAAGTGGGTGACGAGGAAAGTCGTAGCCGACCCCTGTGGTGAAAGAAATGTTGACCGGATTGGCGCCCAGACCGTATTGACAAGCAAGTATCACCCCTCGCAGGTATTTGATGTCGCCCGTGAGGAAGTAGGAGCGAGCCAGGCTAATTGCATCGGGGTTCACGAATGCTCCCCAACCGCCCGGCATCCAAGAGTATTTGGCATAGCGGAAACTCGTCCGCTCGGTGTTCCTCAGCCTCTCTTCGGCTTCCCGCAGAATCGCCTGTCGGCTATTGTCTTGAACGGTTTTGTTGACACTTGCCCAATTCGTTCGGACATAAACCCACGCCGCTTCCCGCTGCTCGTGCTTTTGCCACTCGTAAAGTTCCGCCTTCGGGTCAATGAAAGCGGTAGTTTCAAGGAAAATTTTGTGCCATCGTTCGTCACCGGTGAGGCGGTAAAGGTCTGCGGCAGCCAGGTTGCGTTCGTCTCGGAAAGCAATTAAAGCATCACTTCGCCAATTTTTGAATTCACCGCTTTGCTCCATCCGCTCCCTTTCCCTTTCCGCCCAAACCATTGCTTTCAACGCACTTTCCTGATACAAGTTTGCTCGCTTGATTTCGTCCCTCATCTTGAAGAGCAACGCCGCTTTTGCCGCAACGCCAGCGTAGATATATGACGACCAAGGGTCTGGGGCGTAAGCCATAACTGCCAAGGACTCTTGCCAACTGCATTCGCCGTGACGGGGGTGTTCGGAAGATTCAATCCCACCACGAACTCCACCTTCCGGCGTTTGCAACCTTCGGTAAAAGTCCAAGTTCCAGAGCGCTTCATCAACGATGTCTGGTAAATTGTTGCCTGACTCAGGGACGTTCAACCTCAGGCGCTCAAAGTGCAGGGGAAACAGTTCGGCGAGGTCAAGCAAGTAACGGGTGACAAGCAGATGCTGGATTCGCCTGTCCCAATCTCCGGCGTCCATGTATCCGCCCCATGCGTTCGGAACCTTCTCCTCTGTCTTCCCCTTGACCAAGTTGCCGAAGTTGTCTTTATCCGTGCCTAAAGCGTTCAACCCGTTGCCACTATACATCAGCGGACAGGTTGAATGGTCAACTAAGAACCCATCGTCGGGATGAAATGGGCGAGGGCGGCGAAAGGTCGTGTAAGGTGGTCCCAACTCTATCCCGCTTCGTTGATGGTAAAACCCACGAGCGGCGATAACAAACGCCCGCTGCCAAACATCGTCGGCAATTTGAAACGGGTAAGAGCACCCAACGCCTTCAACATAAACGCGGTATCTGCCGGGACGGCGCAAAGGCGAAAAGTCCATTTCGTAAACGAAAGTGCCTGCGTAGTCTTTGTTGTAGGCGTCTTCTGCTTCGCCGGGACGGTGAACAAGTTGCACCATTCCCGTAAACACAGGTTTGCCTGTTCTTTCGTCGAGCACATGGAACTTCAACCTTTCGGGATACTCGAGAGGTCCGCCAGTCCCCATCCAAAGCGAAAGGAAGGCGACTTTAACTGGATCGTCAGGGCGAAAGCCAATCTGACTCACATGGACGACTTCGCTTCGCATCTTTTGCGGGTCATAGACAAACTCTTGGTTGGAGAGAAAGTTCTCGGCGAACCAAATTTGGTAGCGACAACCCATCTTAAGCGGTTTTGGAAGGCGAAGGTAAATAGCATGGCGAATTGGCGCCAAAAAAGGCCAACCGTGCCACTTTCCGAAATCTGACGGTTTGCTTTTGCGATGAACTTCAATCGGGTGTTGAACCGCTGAGTAATTGGGGTCATCGGATGACACTATGGCGTAAGATGGCGGGTTATCGGCTCGCCCTGTATCAAGAGGCGAACCAATCAACTTGTCCTCGGTGTAAACCAACTTCCCGTCCTTCCCCACCAACCAACCAAGGAACCTGCTATCGCGAAAAACAACCCTTTCCTTCCCGTGTTCCTCAATGCGGTCGTTTGGCTGTCGCTCGTAGGGAATTTGCCGTCCATACTCAATCCTGCCTGCTTGAACCGTGATTCCGATTATGTCGGGCTTGACTGGACCGATGTGGACAATTTGGGGCAACTCGTTGGCTTGCGAAGTGGCGGACGAAGGCTTCGATGAAATTGCTAAAGCCCACGAACTCAACCGAGTTGACAAAATTAACACCAAAAAGGTTGAGGCAAAAACCCCAAGCAAAATTGACGACCTCATCAGAATTTCCCCCTTAGCCGAAACTCCTCCTCGCCTGTCACAGCAGCAAGCAACCTAATCGCATCGGAGTCTATCGCCCTGTGCGCGTCTATCGTCTCCCTGCGCTGCCTCCCGTGCGCCGGTCCCCTTGCCTTCGTTTATCGCCGCGCCACTTTCGCCTCGCTCGGCTTCATCGGCGCGTGTGTGACACTGCTCGCGCTCAAATATTCAGGACTCAGCACTATCGCCTTGATCAGTTTCCTGATGCTGAAGTTGTTCCGGTGCACGCTGTCCCACAGCCGCTTGTAAAGCCCCCGTTCATCTTCGTTGTAGCGCATCTCGCGCCCGAAGTAAAAGACGAAGTGCGTTTGAATCATCGTGCGGATGAACCGCTCTTTGTGAACGGCTTGGGTGGCGAACGCTTCCATGCCGCTGCCCTTGAACGGATAAGATGGGACAAGGTTGCGGTCACTGTCATCAATCGGCTTGCCGTCTTCGTCCTTCTCGCGGTATTCGCCATCGTCCGTCCAGCGCAAGCGTTGATAGGCGAGCGGCGTCAGGATTTTGTGGCAACTGTAACACGTCGACGTCGGGCTGGTGGTAGCAACGGCGGTGATACCTTCGCGCATTTCGACGATGGAAGGGGGCACCTCAAAGACGTAGCCCAGAAACTTCTCGCACACCATCGCCGCGTAGTTGAAATGCGGCAGACCGGGTTTGCCCTTGATGAAGCCCTTCATCGTCAGCAGCCCGGTTTTGCCGTGATACGCCGGGCGCGATTGCTTCTGGAAGTTCTTGTCCACTGTGTAGTCAGCGGTCAGAATCTCTTTGAAGGGTCGGTCGTTGAAGGCGATGTAACACCACAGCCGCGAGGGTTCGTCTTCCTCTTCTGTGCCATGACTTTCTAACGTAAGGCGCACGCGGTGGAAGTAGAAGTCTTTGAACTCCTGACTGTTGAGGTAGTCATCCACCAACGCGGACAACGGTGCACCGCCATCCAGTTTTTTCCGTTCCGTTTCGGTCGGCGTGCGTCCGACGAGGTCCTGGGCGATCTTCACGAGTTGCAGCCGCCGACGTTCACGCGGGTCTTTCACCGTCGCCAACGACGGCGGGCGCGTGAACAGGAAGTCGGGATGCCTCATCAGGGCGCGACACAACCCCTCCCACGCGGCTTGCTGCGGACTCATCGCCGGCGCGATGAAAGTCACCCTCGGCGCGTGCGGGTCGGACAGTTGCACCCGCGGTCCGCCCGTCTGCGTCCACCTGAACTGCAGCGGGCTGCGCTGTAAGTTGTAAGTCGCCGAGGCGTCCATCGTGACCGCGCCACCGACGTGGACGCGGCGCGGGTAGGTCAACTGCACGATGGGCGACGACGCCCGCGCGCGGACGATGACAGGCGTTTGCGTTTCGTTGCCCGCCTTGCCCGGCGAGATGATTTGCACGCGGTAGAACGCCTCGGGCTTCCATGCTTCTTGGCGCACCGACGGTTTGTAGAGGAGTTTCAGTTCGCCCTTCCTCTGGTTGCCGTCGGAGAGCAGTTTGGGTCCGACGGTGTTGTAGGGGCGGAACGCGCCGGGGTCGAACACCTCCCACCGCTCGTTGCCCTCGGCTTCGGTGCCGCGCACGAGAAACTTCGCGCCGCTCTGCGAGTGAGCGAACTGCACGGCGTCGGCGACGACGGTGCGCTTCGTGCCGGCATTGTGGATTTCCACCCCGTCGTTGGGACCGAACTGGAAAACTGTGTTCAGGTCTTGGAACGGCACGTTGTCGACTGTCTGGTCAATCGTGAAATGTGCCTCGCCCTGCGGTGGAATCGGTGGGGGCGGTTCAACGGCGTGCTGCGTGGGATCGTGGGAGAGCACCTCCACCAACACGCGGCGGGCGTTGGCGACGGGCGGGCGGAAACGCCCCCGCCCGTCCGGGCGCGCCCCGCCATCGTTCCTGCGCCAAATCACTGATAACTCATATTTGCCATCCTGCGGCACGCGAATTGGGATGATGACGCTGCTGCCCCCTTTGTTCTCGTTACCGTCCTCGTAACTCGTCAATCCGTCGTTGGTGTTCAGTCGCCACGCGCCCAGCACTTGCACCGACGGGTCGTTGACCATGATGGTTTTCGTCACCGGACCGCTTAACTCAATCCCTGCAATCGAAACGTTGCCGCTGGTAGCCTCATTAGAAATTTGAAACTGCTGTCCGTCGTCGTTGGCTTTGAAGGTGAAGACGCGTTTAAGTTTATGCTTGACCGCCACGTTCTCAGATGTCTTGGTCTGATCGAGGAACTCCTGATACAACCCGCAGCGGTCATTGGTGACCTGCATCGTGAAAGGCTGCGTCGTCTGCAGTCCATCGGCGTCCTTCACGGTCAACTCAAACCGCAACTCCTGCGGCTGCAGGGCGAGTTTCTCCTGCTGGCGGTAAACGTCCTGGATGAAGCGAAAAGCGTCCTGTAATTCTTTTTCCGTCGCGCTGCGGAACAGGAGGCGTTGGTAGAGGCGATTGATTTCCCGCCGGTAGGTGGCATCGGGAGCCTGGAGGCTCAGGGGAGACGGCAGGTTGTCCGCGCGCCCAGCAAACGGTCCGCTGCTGTGGATATAAGCCTGCGTCGCCACATCGCGCGCCATCAGGTCCACGCCACTGAGGAAAGTGGCGGACGCCTTGCTGCTCTCGTTGAAACGGCGCACGAAGTCCGCGCCGCCGAACAGGGCAATGTTCTCGTTAAACAGGTCCTTGCCGTTGCGCACCCAGTCGTCGCCGAAAATCGCCTTGATTTTGCGCCTGAGTTGGTAGAACGTGATGAAGGTGTTGTCGCGCCCCGCGTTTTTCGGCTTGCCCGTGAAGGGCGACAGCAACTCGAGGGGGAACTGCTCATCGGCGTGGGGCGCGTCTTTGTTCATGCGACGCGCCAGGTCCGTGACGAAGGTGTGAAGCGTTGCAATCTCCCGCTCCGTCCATGCCGCAAATGGAGCGGGCGGCATACGGCGCTCTTTGGGAGCGTTGATGCGCGCCAGCAATCCCGTCGGACTGTCGGGGTCAAAGAAGTTGTTGCCTAACAGATACTTGAACGCAGCGTCGGCGTCTTTGGGCAGATGCAGCTGCGAGGGGTTTCTGTCGGTGTGGCACGTCACGCAGTTGCTCTCCGGGCGCGTGAGCAGCGGCCAGAGTTCCTTCTGGAACCGCTGCGACAACGCCTTCATGTCGCCCGCTGATAACTTTGTAGCGGGCGCTTGCGCTCCCCACGTCCAGCCCCCTACAAGCAGCGCAAACGCCAACCCGCCGAGGACGACTCGCCTGTATTCCCTCTTTCGCATGACTCTCTCCCAAAACAGTCTCGCCCGGGCGTCCCCGACTTGTTGGGGATTTGTCACCGACTCCGAACAAGTTCGGGACGCCGATGCTGGACTCCGCTCACGCACCTGATTAGACGGTGAAGGGAGACAAATGTTGCTCGCGTCTGAGCGTCTCCATTTGTTCCCTTCGCTCTCCGTCGTGTATAATACCCCTACCACTGACACGCGGAGGTCGCCCATGAAAACACGCATCGTCGTTTTGCTGGTCGCTATCGTGACCGCGCTGCACATTGGCGCGCGCCGAGAACGCGTTCAGGCGGGCGCAGGGCGCGGGGCAGCAAACCAGTTGCCGCCCGCGACCATCGCCGGAGAAATTGCGGCAGAAGCCGTGACGACAGGGGAAAGGCAAAGCGATTATCCCGCCGTCGCGGTGACGCTCGATGGGACGACGTGGGTGGCTTACCTCGAGTGGAACGGCAAAGACGCCGACCGCGTCGTCGTGCGCCGCCAGCCGCCCGGCGGGCAGTGGAGCGAGCCGATAGAACTGCGTGACGGCTGCTGGGGCCACTACGCGCCCGCCATCGCGGCGCGGGGCGATGAGGTGTTCGTCGTCTGGTCGGGACAGCGCGACGGCAACTTTGACCTCTACGCCGCCGCAGTCGGCGCGGACGGCAGACCTCAGCCCATCCGCCAACTCACCAACGCCCCTCATTCGGACTTCAACGTCCGCGCCGTCAGCGATGCACAAGGGAATGTGACCATCGTGTGGCAATCGTTCCGCAGCGGCAGGAGCGACATCTACGCGCGCCGTCTCACGGAGACGCGGTGGAGCGATGAGGTGCGCGTCTCGCCCAGCGAGGCGCACGACTGGGAGCCCACCGTCGCGCTGGACAGCAAGGGCGTCGCGTGGGTGGCGTGGGACAGTTACCATCACGGCAACTACGACGTCTTTCTGCGCTCGTTCGACGGCAGCAAATTGGGTGAGGTCGTTCCCCTCACCACTGAGCCGACGGCGCAGTTCCATACGACGATTGCGGTGGACAAGCAAGACCGCGTCTGGGTGGCGTGGGACGAAGCGGACGAGAACTGGGGCAAAGATTTTTCAACCTCGAGCCGGGCGCCCGGCAGTCGAGGGTTACACTTCTCGCGCACATTGAGCGTGCGCGTTTACGCGAACGGACAACTGATGCAGCCGCAAGCCGACATCCAGAAAGTGTTGACGGGGCGCATGACGCGCTACGCCGAACTGCCGCACCTCGCTTTCGATGGTGGCGGCGCGTTGTGGATGGTCTTCCGCCACTGGACGCTGGCGCAGCCGCACGAAATTTATCACTTCTACGTGACGCGCCTCGACGCCGACGGCTGGGCGACGCCGTGGCGACTGGGCAGCAGCTCCGGGCAGAACACGCAGCGCGCTGGCATCGCCGTGGGCGCGGATGGCGCGCTGCGCGTCGTCTACTCCAGCGACGGGCGCGGTCCCGACGTGAAGCCGAAGGACGCGGTTCACGCACTGCCTTACAACGTTTACCTGGCGTCGCTACCCAAATCGTCGCCTTCTCCCGCGCCGCTCACGGAAGTCAAACTGCCGCCACCCACGACGACGGCGACAACGCGGGCGCGGACAACGATGACGTTGAACGGTAAGACCTACACCCTGCTGTTCGGCGACTGCCATCGGCACACCGACGTGCGCGGACACAGTGGGGTGGACGGTTCGGCGTGGGACACTTACCGTTACGCCCTCGATGCCGCCCAATTGGATTTCATGGGTTTGGGCGACCACAATCAGGTGACCGGTGGCGACTGGTTTGACGGCTTGCGCGATTACCAGTGGTGGACGCAACAGAAGTTAGCCGACCTGTTCACCTGCCCGCCGACGTTCATCGGGCTTTACAGTTACGAGCACAGCCTGAGC
>JANWYM010000089.1 GCA_025055355.1 Abditibacteriales bacterium | reverse complement strand
GCCCTGGTGGGAACGCGACCTCGCGCCGCTGTTGCATCTCATCGGCACGTGGACGTTGCATTCCCTCACCCTCGCCGCTTGGGCTAACCTCATGGTTGCCCCGATCTCCGAAGAGCAGCAGAATTACGCGCTGCCGCTGGTTCTTTCCTTCCTCTGCATCCTGCGCTGGGTCATCAAGTGGCTTTTCGTCACGCCCATCAGCCTCCGCCCCATCACCGGCTACGGACTGGGCTGGTATCGGCAGACGTTAGGGGCGTTCCTGGTGCTGTCCAGCGTCACTTACCTCATCCTCTCGCTGGCGTCGCTTCCGCTGCGCCGCGAGGCGGATGCGAAGGTGGACGACATCATTCAGCGTGGTGAACTAACGGTGCTGCTGGAGCGGGAGAGACAACATAAAAAGTGAACTTTTGCCCTTTCCTTCGAAGATGCCTGTCGTGGCGCGCGGAGCGCAGCCATCCCCCTTGCTCGTCATCGCGAGCGCGGCGAGGCAGTCCCCTCTTGTCCGTCATGGCGAGCGCAGCGAAGCAATCCCCTATGGAGGAGATTACTGCAGCGAAGGGGGATTGCTTCGCTCCGCTCGCAATGACCTCAGTATCCCACCTGCAGCGGAGGGGATTGCCTCGCTATGCTCCCAATAACGTTTTCCTGCAGTAGAGAGGAAGAGAAGCGTGAAACGCGAAAGTTTAGACAAAAAGTGACCTTTCCCCCTTGTGTCTCCGTCATAACAAAGCAGCCCGTCGCGTCGCGCGGAGTAGGCGGCGGGGATGAAAAGGGGATGATCTCATGGACGAACGCGGGCGAGGTGGGCGAAGGTATCCGCGTCCGTCCATCTAATCGGCGGTATCAAGGAGGTCGTGAACAATGAAGCCCAGAAATCAAGTGTCGTGCAGACGACGGTGGGCAACGGTGGGGATTGCGTTCGTGATGATGGGGATGATGAACGTCGCCTCGTGGCATGCCGCCGCGCAGAAAAGTTCCCCTCCGAAGAAGAGCGCGAAGAGCCGCGCGGCGAAAACGACGGCGCAGTCGAAGGAAGGCAAGGCGACGACGGTTTGCTGAGGCAGCGGGGCGAGCGGTGGCACCGCTCCATCCGAACGGGTCGTTGCCTTCCATCGCTTTTCCCCACCGTTGGAAGTGGAGGCGGGTGATTATCGCCTCAGCCTGGTCGGACTCCAGCGCAAGCGCACAACGGTCCTCAACAAACCGATGGACGTGCTGCTGTTGGGCGTCCGCGCGCACGCCAAGTCCGGGACCCTGCCCGAAGATTTTCAGGATTGGCCCGATAGACCACTGCTGGAAGATGACCAAGGACGGCGATACCTCTGGTGCATGAGTAGCCGGTCCTATCACAACGTTTTACAGCCTGATGCGCTGTCTCCCGAAGAACGGGAGCGGATCGAGATGGAACACGGTGCGTATTGGTTGGGCTTCAACATGCCCGCAGCCGACGCGCAGCGGATTCGGCGGTTTCGTGGCGCAGTCGGTCATGGAACGGTGGAAGAGGAGATGACATGGGGTCCGGTGTCGCTGACGCATCTCCCTTCACCGCCGACAGTTAAGGGCGATTTCGTATTTCAACTGCATCGGTTCGGGAAGTCGCAGACCGACCCCGCATCACTGGACATGCCCTTGGAAGGCGGATTGATAATGAGCCACAAACAGCCGGGGCTGTATCTGGAAGCGGTGTTTTTCACCCTCGAGCCGGCGAAGGAATCCATGCCCTCAAATACTCACTGGCAAATCCACATCGGCGACCTGCGCGACGAGCAGGGCAACGTTCACAAGTTTCAGCGGTGGAAGCAGTGGAGGTATCCACAACATGCCCACGCTATCCTGGGCGTTCGCACAATGGAGGTTTCCCCGCAGGACCTCCAACGTTTCAGCCTTTCAAGTGGCGTGGAAGTGGCAGAGGTCGTCCCCAACACGCCTGCGCAAAAAGGCGGATTGAAGAACGGCGACCTCATCGTGCGCGTCGGCAATCATCTTGTCCCCAACAGTCCAGAGAGCGGCGACGCCCTGTTTGACCTGCTGGAACGGTTCAAGCCGGGGCAAACCGTCCCCGTCGAGATCGTGCGCGGCGGCAAGCGGCAAACGCTGAGGGTCACGTTAGGCGGACACTCATGCAGCGACCCGCTTCCCTCATGGCTGCCCGCCGCGAAAGCCCAAGCCATTCTTCGGCAACTGAGCGCAGCGGCAGGGAGTGCCCGCGTGAACAAGAAGGAACTCCGCGTTTACCTCATCCAAGCCGGTCCCATCCCCGACGCCACCTTCGCGCCCACCACGATGACGCTGACGTTCCAGCGACACGGCTTCAAAGCCACTCCATTCGTGTTCGAGGACATCCCGCTGCCGCCGAAAATCATGGAGGCGAAGTAGACAACTAAACTTTTGCGTTTCGCCCTCTCCTTCAAAAATGCCTGTCATGGCGCGCGGAGCGCAGCGAAGCAATCCCCTCCGGAGGAGATTGATGCAGCGGAGGGGATTGCTTCGCTGCGCTCGCAATGACAGGCAGAGGGACGGCTGCGCTCCGCGCCATGACGGTCGCTGGCGTCATTGCGAGGAGCGCCAGCGACGAAGCAATCCCCCTCGCAGGGGATGACTGCGATCCGTGCCCTGACGTTTTCTGATAGTGGGAAGGGAGAGAAACGCGGAACGCAAAAGTTCAACTTGACATTGCGTGCCGCATCTGCGTATAATGCGGGGCATGATGACGCCACATCCACAAACTCCCTTCACGTGGCGCGCCGTCCTTCTGGCGCTTGTGTTGGGGGGGCTGGGCTGTTGGTGGGTAGTGGAGAATTCACTGGTGCGCAGCGGGGTGCAAGTGGGCGGGAGCGTGCCGCCGATTCCGGCGGTGGCGGCGCTGCTGTTGCTGGCGCTGGCGAACCCGCTGCTGCGGCGCTGGGGCTTGCGGCGGGGGGAGATGCTGCTAATTTACGTTTTCGTCGCCATCGCCGTGAGTTTGCCCGACGTCAACGTCCTGACCTACCTGTTCGCTTTTCTGACCGTGCCGCACTACTTTCAAACGCCGGAGAACAAGTTCGGCGGATTCCTGCGCCACCTTCCCCCGTGGTTCGCGCCGCAGGACGCCGAGGTGCTGCGCGGGTTCTACGAGGGCAGCCCGAACGAGACCGTGCCGTGGGGCGCGTGGCTGACGCTGCTGATAGGTTGGGGCGTGTTCCTCTGCGCGATGTGGGTCACCACGTTCGCGCTGCTGTCGCTGTTCCGTCACCGCTGGATCGAACGCGAGCGACTGCCGTTCCCGATCGTGGACCTCGTGATGAACCTCACTCCCGCCAAAGAGCGTCACATCCCGCCCTTCCTGCGCGACCCCGTGATGTGGGCGGGGTTTGCCCTCAGCGCGATTTACAACGTTCTGAATATCGCCAACGCTTTCAATCCCACCGTTCCCGCGACGGGGCGGTTCTTCGACGTGGGCGCGCTGTTCACCGAGCGACCGTGGACGTCGCTGCGCCCGATGTGGATTTCGTTCCGCCCTGAGATTTTCGGCATCGGCTATCTCATGAGCACCGACGTGTTGCTCACCGCCTGGCTCACTTACCTCCTCCTGCGCGCTTTCAACGTCCTGCGCACCGCCATCGGTTACGAGGTCGTGGCAACCGCCTACGACTATCAGGAAATCGCCGCTGGCGCGTATGTCGGACTGATGGTCGTGCTGGTATGGATAGCGTTCCGCGCCCGACGTGATGTCCGGCAGGAGTCTCACGCTCCCGTGGCACTTGCCGCCCTCATCGGTTTCGCCTACATGCTGTGGTGGACGACGCGAGCGGGGCTGGCGTGGTGGCTGGGCGGATTGCACCTCGCGTTGCTGCTTGCGTTCGCGTTGGTCTACGCGCGGATGCGCGCGGAGACCGGTGCGCCGCTGATCTATTTGTTCCCGTTCTGGCAGCAGCAAAAGATGCTGCTCAACTTCTTCGGCACGTCGGCGTTGGGGGCGGACGGTGGGGCGTCGCTGACCATCTTGGCGTCATTGGGATTTCTCTCGCGGGGCAACTTCCCCGAACTCGCCGCGTTCCAGATCGAGGCGATGGACATCGGCGAACGCGCTCGGATTCTGCCGCGCCACCTGACGGCGTGCGTGTTGGCTGCGCTGCCGTTCGGCTTGCTCGTCGGCTCCTATCTTTTCCTCACGAACTGTTATCGCTACGGCTTCAACGTGCTGGACGCCGGCACGGTGCAGGGCGGCTACCGCGTTTACATCGCCACGCAGCAATACCGCGAACTCGTGCAGTGGCAGACGCAGCCGAAGCCGCCGGACGTATCGCTCATCTTTCAAACTTTGTTGGGGTTCGGTTTGACGGTGGGCATGGTCGCTTTGCGCGCTGCGTTCCTGCGATTTCCGCTGCACCCGTTGGGGTTTGCGATGGCGACCTCTTACGGCTTCCACCTGTGGGCGCCGTTCATCGGGGTGTGGGCGTGCAAACTCGTCGTCGTCAAGTTGGGGGGGGCGCGGCTGTATCGGCGGTTGATCCCGCTCTTTTTGGGGATTGTGTTGGGGCACTACCTCGTCGCGGGCGTGATTTGGGGCGGGCTGTCGCTTTACGACGCGGAGACGGCGCGGCGCTACGTTATTCACTTTGCGTAGCCGTCCAACGTGACGCGGTTGAGTTGAGCGCGGAGTCCACAACTTGTTGCGGAGAGCAGCCCGCGACGGTATCCCCCGACGCGTCGCGGGCTGCTGTTCGATCCCTCTCGGCTCGCTCAGAAGAGAGTTTGATAGACTATCCTGATCGCTAAGAGGGTAATCAGCCCGCCCACCAACATTAACAAGACGCGAGATGGCAGTTTCTTACAGATGTAAGCCGCAAAGGGAGCTGCAAAAACACCTCCAATGATTAAGCCAAGAATCATCTTCCAATGACCTAACCCAATGCTAAGAAGGAAAGTTGCTGATGCGGCGACGGCGACGAAAAACTCCGCCATGTTCACAGAACCGATCGTGAAGCGGGGATTGTTGCCTCTGGCGATGAGCGTAGAGGACACAATCGGCCCCCACCCGCCGCCTCCCATCGCGTCGAGCAAGCCTCCAATAAAACCCAGTCGGATAATCTTCGTCGTGACCCTTCGTTCCACAATATCCCTTTTCAATGCTTTGCGGAGGATGAGCAAGCCCATCACAATCATGTAGACGGCGACCAGGGGCTTGATGGCGTCTCCGGGCACCACTGTTAGAATGTATGCTCCCAGCACCGCCCCGATCACCCCGGGCACCAGTAATTTCTTTAGCAAGTATTTATCAACGTTGCCGAAGCCTATGTGGGAGAGTCCCGACACGCCAGTGGTGAAGACTTCAGCGGCATGGACGCTGGCGCTGGCGGCGGCGGGCGGCACGCCAAGGGTCAGTAGAAAAGTTGTGGCGCTGACACCATAAGCCATTCCCAACGCTCCGTCAATCACTTGAGCCACAAATCCTACACAGATGAATACAATGATATTTTGGTCCAAAATTGTAACTCCTTCCCTTTCAGATAAAGTAAGTCAAATTCCCCACCGTCCTCTGGTCGGGCGGTGCTTCAATGAGAACCTCCAGTGAGGTGTTGTCCAGAATCTCCCGCACAGCGTCGCGCACGCGCAGCAGCACCCTCGCTAAACCTCCTGACTCGGCTTGCCCGGCGTCCGCGTATATCCACGACGGCAGAGGGGTCAACCGCCCCTCCACCGCCCGCAGGGCTTCGCCCAGCGTGATGTCTTGCGGCGGGCGCGCCAGACGGTAGCCGCCGCGCTGACCCTTCTTGCTCTCCACGATGTCCGCCTTGCGCAGGTCCAGAAGGACATGCTCCAGGAACTTCTTGGGGATCTTCTCCGCCTCCGCCATCTCGGCAATCTGCACCCACTCCTGCTGCCCGTAGTGGCGCACCAGGTAGGTCAACGCCTGAACTGCATATCGTGTGCGACTGCTGAGTTTCATTGGAATTCTACTTTCTCTATCAGTTTAGTCGTGTTTCGATTATATCCGCCGATCAACGGCTTGTCAATAGGCAAACTGAACTTTTGCGTTTTGCCCTCTCCGGCGACAATGCCTGTCATTGCGAGCGCAGCGAAGCAATCCCCTCCGCTGCGCTCGCGATGACGTTTCCCTGCAGCAGAGAGGAAGAGAGGCGCGAAACGCAAAAGTTTATAGACACAAAGAAAGAAAGCGGCAGATGTGTTACAATCTGGTGACAGCAGAACGACCAAAGAGGGGGAGTATCTATGACGTTTGAACCCTGTTACCTGCGCACCTATGAGAGCGGCGCGTTAGCGCGCAAGGTGGAGGACGCTTTGCGACTGATGGAGGACTGCACCGCCTGCCCCCGCGACTGCCACGTGAACCGTCTGGCGGATGAGAAGGCAATTTGTCGCACGGGGCGCTACGCGGTGGTCAGCAGCGCCTTTGCGCACTTCGGCGAAGAGGACTGCCTACGCGGCTGGAACGGCAGCGGGACGATTTTCTTTTCCTGGTGTAATTTGCGTTGTGTATTTTGACAAAACTACGACGTTTCCCACCTCGGTGAGGGTTGGGAGATGACCCCGCAGCGTCTTGCCGCCTTGATGCTCAACCTCCAGCGTCAAGGCTGCCACAACATCAACTTCGTCACCCCCGAACATGTGGTCCCGCAGATTTTGGAGGCGATGCCGCTGGCGATTCAAGGCGGGCTGCGCCTGCCGCTCGTGTATAACACCAGCGCCTACGACAGCCTGGAAAGTTTGCGGCTGATGGAGGGGGTAGTGGACATTTACATGCCTGATTTCAAATACTGGTCGGCGGCACGGGCGCAGCGTTACCTCAAAGCGCGGGACTACCCCGACATGGCGCGGCGCGCTATCAAGGAGATGCACCGGCAGGTAGGGGATTTGATCCTCGACGAGCGCGGGCTGGCGCGGCGCGGTTTAATAATCCGGCATCTGGTCATGCCCGGACATCTGGACGAGACCCGCGAGATTTTGCGCTGGATTGCAGAAGAGATCGGTCCGAACACTTACGTCAACATCATGGCGCAATATCACCCGGCGGGCAAGGTCAGCCGCGACCTCTACCCTGAAATCAACCGCCGCATCACCCGCGAAGAATACGCCGAAGCGATGCGCTGCGCCCGCGAGGTCGGGCTGACGCGCCTCGACCCGCGTTGGACAAGCGGGCGGGTGTGGCTGAGGTTGTGACGGCGAAAATCCGCCTCCCAAGTCGCCCACGACGGGCTACTTTGCGGAGAGGCTCTTAGAAACTAAACTTTTGCGTTTTGCCCTTTCCTTCGGAAATGCCCGCCATGATGAGCGGAGCGAAGTAATCTCCTCTCCCTGTCATGGCGAGCGGAGTGTAGCCATACCCACCGCCGCAGGAGATTGCTTCACTCCGCTCGCCATGACGTTTTCCTGCAGTGGGGAGGAAGGGAAGCGCGAAACGCAAAAGTTTAGTTAGAAAGAGAACGTCGCCACGTAGGCGTTGTTCTTCTCTTCAGCGTCGCGCCAGCCGACGTGTGGCAGCACGTTGTCCCGATACTGGCTGAACACTGTCTTGCCTACAATAGCATCCTGGACGCGGATGAACGGTTCATACCAGACCTCGTAGGGCTTCTCCGTGCAATGATTGCAGGGGTAGCGGTTGACGGAGATGGTTGCCACGTCGCCAATGGTCACTTTGTAGTCCAGCTTGTCGGTTTTGTAGGTGATCGGGACGGACCTGGTCGCGACGACTTTCCCCAGCGCTGCGCCGTATTTGGTCGTGACCATCTCAGCGAGAGCGGCGCGCTGCTCCGCTGAGCCCTTCGCGTCCACATAGAGAACGGAGCGGCGGGTCTTCGTGTCCAGGGCGAGAGGATGGTCCGCAACCACCACTGCCGCCACGGTCAGCCCTTGCAGGGGGGTGCCTTTCCACGCGCCCTCGCGCACGTGCCACACCAGCGCGCCCTCACGCCCCGCCAGCCCATACTCGCCTTGCGCGTGGCACGGGCCAACGAAGATACTGGCGGAGCGGATTTCAAGGTAGTCACCTGTCACTGTCGCCTTCCCATCAGCGAACGCACCCGCCATGCACATCACTATGACCAGTCCCATAATCATCATACGTTTCATGACCTCATTCCTCCCATCTTCGGCTTTTAGCCTGCATCTAACTGGTTCGTTAGACAATTATAGCAGTGGTGGGTTTTCCCGTCAAATAGAAATTCCTCTGCCGTGGTTGACAGGAAGAGCCACGACGGTTATGATAAGTCAACGTAAGGTTTAACGGATGAATTATCCGTGTCCCCAAGGGGATACCACGCTGAATGAAAATTGTCCTCGTCGTCGTCCTCGTTCTCATCGTCGGTCGCTTTTTTAGGTTCGAGAAACAGGACCAACGGACGAGGACGATAATAGGGGGAGCAAAACAACGATGCAAGAACTGGAAATCGGTGGCGTGAAGTTCAGAGTGGAGTATCGGCATTTTGGCGGAGACCGCGGTCCGGCGGTGCGCGTCTATGGCGACGTGGACGGCAGGGAGGTGGAATTACTGCGGTTCGACTGCTTTGAAAAAGACCCTCACTATCACTACGACCCCGGCGATAAAGACCACCGCTGGAACCTCGACCCGCTCACGATGGGCGACCCGACGGCGTTCAGCCTCGCGCAAATCGAGACGCGGCTGAAGGACATGATTGCCAAAGCGGGTTACGAAGCCGTCGCCGCTCGCGTGGACCAGTGCGCCGTCGCTTCCAATATCAGCCAGATTAAGGCAGCCATTGAAGCGGCGAAAGCAGCGGTGTAAGCAGCGAGTGGCTCATGGTTAATTGGCGTCACCCGTCATTTATGAGCCATCAACCATCAACCGTTGACCATTGACCATGCCTTCTCTCTCCCCCCGCCTCGCCCGTCTTCACCCGTCCGCCGTCAACCGCGTGCTGCACAAGGTGCGGGCGGCGGAAGCGCAGGGGAAGCAACTGGTGTCGCTGCTGCGCGGCGAGCCGAACTTCCCTACGCCGCCGCACATCGTCGCCGCCGCGCAGGACGCGCTGCGGCGCGGGTTGACGCACTACCCGCCCAATCAGGGTCTCCCGGAACTGCGCCGCGCGGTGGCAGCGAAGATGCAAAGGTGCAACGGGATGACCGTAGATGCGGAGGACGAAGTTCTCATCACCGACGGGGCGACGATGGGGTTTTACGTCGCGGTGGCGGCGTTGTGCGACGTGGGCGATGAGGTGTTGTTGCCAGAGCCGGTTTACGATTGCTACGCCTCGCAAGTCGCCGCCGTCGGGGCGGTGCCTGTTCCCGTCCGCGCTGAACGCGACGGCAAGCGGTTCGTTTTGACGCGCGCCGCGCTCGATGCCGCCGTTTCAGCGAAAACCAAAGCCTTGCTCATCAACACCCCTTGGAACCCCGTCGGCACGGTCCTGCGCCGCGAGGAGTTGCAGGCAATCGGCGCGTTCGCCGTCGAGCGCGACCTGTTCATCCTCAGCGATGAGATTTACGAAGCCATTGTCTACGACAAGTGTAGCGCAGGCTTCCAGCCTGCCTGCCGACAGGATGTCGGCGATACGGTACAGCATGTGTCCATTGCCTCCCTCCATCCGTCGTTCCGCGAGCGCACCGTCACCATCAACTCGTTCAGCAAAACCTACGCCATGACCGGCTGGCGTCTCGGCTACAACGTCGCGCCGCCCGACATCACGCGGGCGATGTTGCTCGTGTTGCAGCAAGCCTCGCGGGGAGCGGCGACGTTCGTTCAGCACGCGGGCGTGGCGGCGTTGGCAGGACCGCAAGACTGCGTCGCGGAAATGCAGCGCGAGTATGCCGCTCGTCGTCAACTGCTGGCTCACTGCTCACTGCCCACCGCTCACTGGCTGCTCCCCGAAGGCGGCTTCTTCGCGCTGCTGGATGTTTCCGCAACGGGGCGCCCGTCCGCCGCAGTCGCCGACTTTTTGCTCGAACACGCGGGCGTCGTCGTGATGGATGCCTCCGTCTATGGCGCGGCGTGCGAAGGGCTGCTGCGGATTTCGTTGGCGGTGTCGCGGGAGACGGTCGCGGCGGGGTTGGAGCGGCTGGCTGAGGGATTGAGACGACTCTGACAACCAAAAGAAAGGATGAGACGAATGTTCAAAAACCCCCTGATAACACCCTGCTTGTATCTCCTAACCACTTTGCTGCTTTGCGTCATTGCCGCCGCCGACTGGTCGCAGTGGCGCGGCGTCAATCGGGATGGCGTGTGGAAAGAAACCGGGCTCATTGAGAGGTTCGACAGCGCGGAGATCAAAATCCGCTGGCGCGTCCCAATTTCTAACGGTTACAGCGGTCCGACGGTGGCGAACGGGAGAGTTTACGTGATGGACCGCGTCGTCGAGCCGAAGGAGCAGGAGCGTGTTCACTGCTTCGACTGGAAAACGGGGAAGACGATTTGGACGCACGCCTACGACTGCGTTTACAAGGGCGTAGGGTATCCCAACGGTCCTCGCGCCTCCGTGACGATTGATGACGGGCGCGCCTACTCGTTGGGAGCCATGGGGCACCTGTTCTGCTTCGACGCGGCGACGGGCAAAGTGCTCTGGCATAAAGACCTTTACACCGAATACAAAATTCGTCTGCCCGACTGGGGGATTGCCGCCTCGCCGTTGGTTGACGGCGATTTGGTCATCGTCCACGTCGGCGGCAGCGACGGCGCGTGTCTGATTGCTTTCAACAAGAAAACGGGCAAGGAACAATGGAAGGCTTTGGACGACCGCGCGTCGTATTCTTCGCCCATTGTCATCACCCAGGCGGGCAAGCGGGTTCTCGTCTGCTGGACGGCGGACCGCGTGGTGGGGCTGCATCCGCAGACGGGGCAACTGTTCTGGGAACACCCGTTCCCCGCGAGCCGCTGGCCGATTGCGATTGCCACACCTGTCGTCGAGGGTGACAGACTGTTCCTGTCCAGCGCGATTGATGGGGGGCTGATGCTGCGCCTGTTGCCCGACACGTTGGGTGTCGAAAGACTCTGGCTGCGGCGCGGGCCGAACGACCGCAACACCGACGCGCTGCAGTCGCTGATCTCCACGCCGCTGATGAGAGGTGGCTACGTTTACGGCATAGACCTGAATGGGGAATTGAGATGTCTGGATGCGAAAACCGGCGACCGTGTGTGGGAGGATACGACGGTTGTGCCCCGCGCGCGCTGGGCGACGGCGCACATCGTCC
>JANWYM010000899.1 GCA_025055355.1 Abditibacteriales bacterium | reverse complement strand
ACTGGTCATCGGCATCGTCCTCCCACACCTCCGCCGACGCCGGGCGGGCGCGGGTGCGCGCCCAGAAGCGCAGCGCTTCGATGTCCTCGCGCATGGTTTGCGAGAGGGGAACAGTTTGCTTGATGTTGGTCAGCACGTCCTCGGTCGTGAGGTCGCGTCCAGCGTCGAAGGCGTCGTAAAGCCCCGCGATGATGGCTTGCTCGATCTCCGCGCCGCTGAAACCCGTCGCTGCGCGGGCGAGGACATCGAGGTCGAAGTTCTCCGCCTTGCGCCCCCGCTTCTGCAGGTGGATGCGGAAGATCTCGCGGCGTTCGTTGAAGGTCGGCAGGTCCACAAAGAAGATTTCATCGAACCGCCCTTTGCGCAGCAATTCGGGCGGGAGTTGACTAATGTCGTTGCTGGTGGCGATGACAAACACGGGGGATTTTTTTTCCTGAAGCCACGTAAGAAACGTGCCCAACACCCGCTGTGTCGTGCCGGTATCGTCCCCACCGCCCTGCGCGCCCGCAAACGCCTTCTCCAGTTCATCAAGCCACAAGATAGATGGCGCCAGCGACTCCGCCGTTTTGATGGCTTTTCTCAGGTTCGCCTCGCTTTCCCCGATGTATTTGCCGAACACGCTCCCCACGTCAAACCGCAACAGCGGGAGGTTCCAGAGCGAGGCGACGGCTTTGGCGACGAGGCTTTTGCCGCCCCCCTGCACCCCCAACAGCAGCACGCCTTTGGGTTCGGGCAGCCCGAACTGCCGGGCGCGTTCGGTGAAGGCGGAGGTGCGCTTGCGCAGCCAGTTTTTCAGGTTGTCCAAGCCGCCCACATCGGCGACACCCTCTTCGGGTTCGTAGTATTCGAGGATGCCCGTCTTGCGGATGATCTGTTTTTTCTCCGACAGCACCACCTGAATGTCCATCGCGTCCAGCCGCCCGTTGCGCACGAGGGCTTTGGCGAAAACGTTCTGGGCTTCATCGGCGGTCAACCCTAAGGCGGCTTTCAGCAGGCTCTCTTTGTGCTGCGGGTCCATCGTCACGGTGACGTGGGACGCGTTCTGCACGCGCTGAATGAGCAGGTCGAGAATCTCCTCCAAATCCTGCAGGTTCGGCAGGTCGTAGTCCACTACCGTGATGTCCTTCTCCAGATGGGGCGGGACTTTAAGAACGGGTGAGACGATGATGAGCGTGTTGTAACTGCGCTTGAGCGCGGCCGCCACATCGCGCAGTTTGCGAGCCACCACAGGGTCATCCAGATACGGGTCGAAGTCTTTGAGAACGAACAGCGTCGGCGTCGTATTTTTGAGATTGTGCAGCACGTAGTCCAGCGCCTGCAAGGCCTGCTCCGTCGGGTAAGCGTTGCCCGCCCCTTGCACCGCACCGAAGGGGCGCGTGACCGTCCACGTCAGCACCTGCTTGCGGTCGCCCCCCAGATCGCGGATGGTTTTCTCCACCCGCTCCTCTTCAAACGAGACGATGTAAATGAGCGGATA
>JANWYM010000898.1 GCA_025055355.1 Abditibacteriales bacterium | reverse complement strand
CGTTCTGCCTATCCCCACAACTGGCTCAACCGACTTAACCGACTCAACTGGCTCAACTGGCTCAACCGGCTCAACCGGCTCAACCGGCTCAACCACTAACCATCAGAAGTCATCCTGTGTAAAGCGTCAGCACGTAATCCAACCCCAATCTATCCAGCCCCGCCTCCACCCGCGAGAGACTGCCTTCGGGAACTTCAATCAGGGCGTTGAGAATAAACAACTGAATGCCTGTGTGCGGCTGTGAGGCGACTCGGCCCTCAATGCGCCGCACGTTGACGTGGTGACGAGCCAGCATGGTGGTCACTTTGTCGACAATGCCGATGCGGTCGAGGGCGTCCACCCGCAACTCGTAAAGCACCACGTCTTTCCGCTCGGCTTTTTCGGGGACGTCCTCGTAGACCCGAATGTCGAGTTGCTGCGTTCTGCCCCATTCGGTAGCGAACTGTGCTATCTCCCGCACTGTTTGCGGGCTGCCGGAGAACCGAATCAACATCGCAAAGTAGGCGCCGAGGGTCAACCCTTCGGCGTCTTCGATGTTGCACTTTTTCCCGTGCAGGTAGTGCGTCACCGCGCTGACCAATCCCGGTCGGTCTTTCCCGACGACGACCAGTATGGCAAAAGCCCTTGCCTCTTGCTTCATCATTGACTCCTCACAAATCACCCAAAATCTGTATAGGGTGAAACATCACCAGAATGATCTGCTGGTTGTAGTGTTTCTCCAACTGTTGCTTCCAACGGTTGAAGTCGCGTATCGCTTTGGCTTGGTCTCTCAATGGCACGAGGACCATAATGTAAGGTGAGTTCGTCTACTTCGACTCCCCTGACCCCTTTCCAGTAGCCGCGCAAAGGGGGAGGCGCAATCGGACTTGACTCGGTCAAACCTCCGTAGGCTCGACGTATGCGATTGCAGAATTGGTATATCTCACTGTAATAGATGACGCGACGCTGGTTGGTGACGGGATCGTCGAACTCTGTCGGCACGAGAATCTCGAACCTTATGTAGTAAGCCATCTGTTCCCTCCACTTGGATAAAGGGGATGTGCTTCTTCTTCAGCAACCGGACTGTTTCTTTAGGCACTAAGACCGTGTCATCACCACAAAAGGTGACCGTGCCCGCGCGCATGATGACCTCCGCCCCTCTTTCAAGGTGCTGTTCTTCAAACGCAATACGCACTAACTTGCTCAACTTCATTTTGTCATCACCTCACGACAGCAATGAGTTTATCAATCTCCTCTTTCGTCCGCTTCTCCGTCACGCACAGCAGCATCGCGTCTGCCCATTCAGGATAGTATTTGCCCAGCGGCAAGCCGCCGATGATGCCGTGCTGTCGCAGTCGCTGATTGATTTTCACGGGGTCATCAGGGCAGCGCACGACAAACTCCTTGAAGAACGGAGACTTGAAAGCCATTGACCAATGGTCCAATTTTCCAATTTCCCCTGCGGCGTAATGCGCTTTTTGCAAACAGAGTTCAGCGAC
>JANWYM010000897.1 GCA_025055355.1 Abditibacteriales bacterium | reverse complement strand
GTGGGGAAGCGTGTCCGCCGGTGTCCTGTCCAGCGCTTCTTCCGCTTTCTTGCCGAGCATGCTCTCGGCGGCGGCGTTGAAGAAGACGATGCGCCCGTCGGCGTCGGTGACAATCACGCCATCGGCGATGCTGGCGAGGACGGCTTCCAATTTTCCCTTTTCCTGAACGAGCGCGGCGAACAGGTCGCTGAGGCGCTCTGCCATCGTGTTCAGGTCGTTGCCCAACTGTGCGATTTCATCATTGCCTCGCGTCTCAACACGCGGAGCGAAGTCGCCCGCCGCCACCGCCCGCGCCATCTGCCCCATCTCCTGCAGCGGCTTCGCAATCGCCCGCGACCAGCGCAGCGCGAGCGGAACGGTCAAAAGAATCAGCAACCCCATCGTGGTCAGCACAAGGACGCGCACCTCGTTCATCATCCGCTCTACCTGTTCGACCGACACGCCGACGCGCACCACCCCAATCATCTCCTGCGAGGCGGCTTTGCGAATCGGGGCGGCGATGAACATCATGCGGGTCGGGGGATTCATCGTGCGGCTCAGGCGCACGCTTTTGCTCCAGTCGTTAGTTTGAAGAACCTGCTTGACCTCCGGGCGGTCGGCGAGGTTGCCCATCTTGCGGAAGTCGCAATGCGACTCGCCCAACGGGTTACCTGCGCGGTCAATGACCGTGACGCGCAATCCGTTTTGCAGGCTGATGCGGTTGGCGACGTAGTTGAGGCGTGTCTCGCCCTGCTCGATGATGTGTCCGAAGTGGTTGCTCGCCGTGACCGCGACGGCGCGCAGCCGCCACTCAATCGCCTCCAGACGGCTCTGCCGCATCCGCCGCGCCACGTAGAAGCCGAGCAGCCCCAGCGTCACAAGGAGGAGCGTAAGGTAACTGGCGAGCAACCGCCAGCGGAGAGCAACTAACATGGTTCATGGTTGATGGTTAATGGTTGATGGATGAGGTAAGCCATTAACCATTAACCACCAACCATTGACCATGGACCGTCAGTCCTTCATCTTATATCCCACGCCGCGCACGGTGAGGAGGTAGGTGGGCTGGCTGGGGTTGTCCTCTATCTTCTCGCGCAGCCAGCGGATGTGGACGTCGAGGGTGCGCTCATCGCCCGTGAAGTCCACGCCCCAGACGCGCCTCAACAAAAACTCCCGCCGCAGGGCGCGCCCCCGATGCCGCGCCAGCAGGGCGAGGAGGTCAAACTCCTTGGGGGCAAGTGGGACGACGGCGCCACGCACCGTCACCTCATGGCGGATGAAGTCAATCACCAAATCGTCAATCTCTATCCGCTCCGAGTCGCCGGGGAACGCTGCGTGAGCGCGGCGCAGCAAAGCACGCACGCGAGCGATAAGTTCGCTCATGCCGAATGGCTTCACAACGTAATCGTCTGCACCCGCCTCCAAGCCGACGACTTTATCCATCTCCGCACCCTTCGCGGTCAGCATCAAAATCGGCACCGTGCTCTCGCGCCGCAGGATACG
>JANWYM010000896.1 GCA_025055355.1 Abditibacteriales bacterium | reverse complement strand
GAACGACAAATTCTATTTCACACAGTCCGGCATTGCTGCACGCGATGTGAGCCTGCGTGACATCGGCGATAACACCTACACGATCGTGGACACCACCCACAGCCCTCGCACCATCGGCACGCTTGATGAATGGAGCGCCTACGCGCAACTGCACGACCAGGCGATCTACCTGCACAACGGCGAGACCTACTTCGTGGACCGCCTCGACCTCAACGAAAAAATCGCTTACGTCCACAAAGCCGACGTGGACTACTTCACGCAGGCGTTGACTGAAACGAAAATCCGCGTGGACGAAGAGGAACTCCGCCGTGACCTAACCCGCAACGCAGAACTCGCCTTCGGCGCGGTGACCGTGACCGACACCGTGATGATGTTCAAAAAAATCAAGTTCCACACCCTCGAAAACATCGGCTACGGCAACTTGCAACTGCCGACGGTGGACCTGCCCACGCAGGCGGTGTGGCTGATGCCGCCGCCGACGGCGTTCGCCCGTGTGAAGACGTTCGGGCGCGTGCCGTATGAGGGCATGTTGGGCATCGCCAACGTTATCACGCAGGTCATCCCGCTCGTGGTGCTGTGCGACCCGATGGACATCGGCGCCGTCGTGGACTCGGCGAACACGGGCACGCTGACTTTGTTCGTTTACGACAAATACCCCGGCGGCTTGGGCTTCGCCCACAAGTCGTTCGAGCGGATGGAGGAGATCTTAGAGTCGGCGTGTCAACTCATTGAGGAATGTCCCTGCGAAGACGGTTGCCCGTCCTGCGTCGGCAGCGCACGCCGCACGTATGCCTACCGCGCCGAAGACGGCGAAGCCCGCGAGCGTATCCCCGACAAGCACGCCGCGCTGATCATCCTGCATGAGATATTAGGCAAAGAGCCCCACATACCGCCGGGCATGACGGCAGCGGGCGCGACAGAATGGGAGGGGGAGGCTCCCGCCGAACCGTTGGCTCCGCCAGAGCATTGCCCTCCCACTGGCGCGTCGCCCTCACCGATGCGCCGTTCCACTTCGTCATCCGCTCCTCCGGCGTTAAGCCCTCCTCCACGTCCCGCGCCTGAAAAGCGACTGCCCGCGAGCATCGAGGAGAAGGTGCGGGAGCAGGTGAAGCGGCTGCCAGCAAAGAGGTGAGAACGACGGCAGTAGAAACCAAAACTTTACCGACGGGTGAAGACCTTCTGCGCTTGGGTGATATCGGCAGATGTGAACTGGTGAAAGGGAAGTTGATTGCTTTGAGTCCCATAGCTGAGAGAGACTTCTACACCTCGCGCGATCCCGACACCGTGCGCGCGGCAGATGCCATGTTTTACGCTAAACTTTTGCGTTCCCCTTATCGCCGCGTCCGCCGGGGTGGCAGACCCCGTAGAGCGAGACGTCCTTTTACGCCTCGAGGCGGTCAGCGGATTTCGGTAACGGATTAAACGGATGGCGTCGGCCTCCCAACCGGAAGTCAACAGGTCGAGGCAGGCAGAGGAGGACA
>JANWYM010000895.1 GCA_025055355.1 Abditibacteriales bacterium | reverse complement strand
ACACCAATTTCGTTGTTATGACTGGCTGCCGCTTGCAGCGTGTTGAACCGCACCCGCAGAATCGTGCCCAGCAACTCCTTCGTCGTCGTCTTCCCCACGCTGCCCGTCACCGCGCAAATCGGCACGTTGAAGCGCGCCCGGTGAAACGCAGCAATCTGACCGAGGGCGCGGAGCGTGTCGGGGACTTGGATGATGGCAGGGGCGTCTGGGATGTTGTGTATTGCGCGTTGCGTCACGACACCCATCGCGCCGCCTGCGAGGGCGTGCGGGATGAAGTCGTGTCCGTCGAAGTTCTCGCCGCGGAGGGCGATGAACAAGTCGCCGGAGCGGACGCGCCGGCTATCCGTGCAGACGCCGCTGAAGCAGATGTCCAACGCCCCTTGCAGGAGCGTGCCTTGCGTAGCGGATAAAATGTCAGTGAGACGAAACACGGTTCAATGAAGGGCTACGGGTGGAGAGCCTATCCCAAGAAACCTCCCCCAACTGAAATCGCGGACCGCTCTCGAAGTCTGGCGACTCCGGGACGGCGGACCTCCATTTTCCATCGGTTCTTTTGGGGATAGGCTCTAAGGGTTGAAGGTTGCTGCACCCCCTCAACCTTCAACCCTTAACCCAGACCTGAGAACCTCCCGCGCCACTTCACGGTCGTCAAAGTGCACCGTGCGGTCGCGGAAGATTTGATAGGTTTCATGCCCCTTGCCGGCGATGAGAACAAAATCGCCGGGCTGGGCGAGAGCAATCGCCTGAGCAATCGCTCGGCGGCGGTCGGGTTCGATGAGGCACGTCGCGCTGCCTTCTTTTGTGCCTTCCTCGATCTCGGCGATGATAGCCAACGGGTCTTCGCTACGCGGGTTATCGGAGGTGATGACGGCGACATCAGCGAAATGACTGACCACCGCGCCCATCAGCGGGCGCTTGCGGCGGTCGCGGTCGCCCCCGCAGCCGAAGACGACAATGAGCCGACCGTTGGTGAACTCGCGCACGGTGCTGATGACTTTCTGCAAGCCGTCGGGTGTGTGCGCGTAGTCAACGGCAACCGCAAAACTCTGTCCCTCGTCAATCATCTCCAACCGACCGGGTGGCGGCAGGGCGCTCGCTAACCCGCGCCGGCAGACCTCCGTCGCTAAACCCAGAATGCGCCCCACCCCGAACGCCGCGAGCGCGTTGTAAACGTTGAACCGCCCTGTCAACTTCATGTCAACGGTCGTTCGCTGATTGTCAGCGCGCACCACGAATGACATCCCGCGCGGCGTCATCCGTAAAGCCTCCGCGACCACGTCGGCGTCGCTCTCCACCCCGTAAGTCATCACGGGGAAGACGCATAGTTCGAGCAGCCGACGCCCGTAACGGTCGTCACCGTTCACGACACCGCCAAACGGCTTAAACTGCGCCGCGTCGTTGGCATACTCGCCGAACAGCATCGCTTTGGCGCGGAAGTAATCCTCGAAGTCGGCATGGAAGTCCAGATGGTCTTGCGTCAGGTTCGTG
>JANWYM010000894.1 GCA_025055355.1 Abditibacteriales bacterium | reverse complement strand
CGCGATCACGTAGCGCGTGAACGCGCCGTCCACCAGTGCGCCGTATCCCTTGCGACACGGGCTGACGTTGTAAAGACCGCTGCGGCAATAGACGCACGCGCCGCACACCCACGCCGCCGTCTCACACGCGACGCGCTCGCCCACGCGCACGCCCGTCACCCCCTCGCCGACGGCTTCCACGGTTCCACAGAACTCATGCCCCAAGATGAGCGGCACGTTCATCCTCCAACTCGCTTTGTGCTGCCAGGCATGGACATCGCTGCCGCACACGCTCGCTGCCCGCACGCGCAGCAGCACCTTGCCCGGCGGGACGCGCTCTGGCTCCGGCACCTCGCGCAGTTCGACGGCGCCCGGAACGTTATCGTACTTGACAACGGCTTTCATCGCTTGCCCTCTCCCCGGGTTAATGGTAACTATTCAGGTATGGTCTCTCTTCCCGCCGACGCAAGGTCAGCGGGAGGGGAATGCACTAATTGACGCATTGACCGATTTTTTCCCCATTTGGTCGCGGTGGGTATTGTAGCACGTTCCGCGCCGAGCGGTCAAGGTTGACAAGTGTTTCTCGGCTCGGTTATAATTCGTTTGCAAATCCTGAGAGAGTGAGGTGCATCATCATGGTCGGTGGATGGACGGGGAAAATTCTGCGAGTGAACCTGACAGCAGGGACGTGCCATACGGAGGAGGTGCCGGAGGCGTGGCGGCGTGACTACATCGGCGGGCGCGGGTTGGCGGCGAAGTATCTTTACGAGGAGATGGACCCGACGGTGGACGCCTTCAGCCCGGAGAACAAACTCATCTTTGCGACCGGTCCGCTGACGGGCACATCCACGTCGACGAACTCGCGGTATATGGTGGTCACGAAGGGCGCGTTGACCGGCGCGATTACCACGTCGAACTCTGGCGGGCACTGGGCGGCGGAACTGAAATACGCAGGCTATGATATGGTGATCATTGAGGGCAAAGCCGCCAAGCCCGTCTACCTCTTCATCTACGACGACATGGTAGAGATCCGCAGCGCGGAGCATCTGTGGGGCAAGACCGTGTCGGAGACGGAAGACCTTATCCGTGAGGAGGTCGGCGTGCCTGACCTGCACGTGGCGGGCATCGGTCCAGCGGGCGAGAACTTGGTGCGCTTCGCCTGCATCATCAATGACAAGCACCGCGCGGCCGGGCGCAGCGGTGTGGGCGCGGTGATGGGCAGCAAGCATTTGAAAGCCATCGCTGTGCGCGGCACGCAGGCGGTGTCGGTGGCGCGTCCGCAGGAGTTTCTGCAAGCGGACTGGGCGATGAAGAAGGCAATGCTCGAAAACGAAGGGCGCAAGGGGCTGACGGCGGGCGGCACGATTCCCACGATGGACCTGACGCAAGCGTTCGCGGGGTTGCCGACGCGCAACTTTGCGAGCGGGCAGTTTGAACACGCCGACGACATCAACGGTGTGGCGCTGGAGGCGTCGCGCCTGGTGCGCAACAAAGCGTGCTACGGCTGCAC
>JANWYM010000893.1 GCA_025055355.1 Abditibacteriales bacterium | reverse complement strand
GGACCAAAACAAAACTCACACACATGGATCGGTTGAATTTCATAAACGCTGCCGCACTCGCGGCACTTGAGACCTTGAACACGCCCCATGAGAACTCCTTGCCTTGATGAGCAAACCCTCTGCCTGCGGCGACAGAGGGTTGCTCTTTGACTGGAATTTTATTGTGTAGGCAGGGGTTTGTCAAGGGCGCGGGAAGATCCCACAGACAGGCGCAAACCGCTCATGCCCCCTGCAACGCAGTCCTCGCCCCGTGATTGTTCGCCGACGCCATCGCGGCCTCGATGAAGGCGATGATCTCGATGGTTTCCTGGGGGTCGAGCGGGACTTGCTTCGTCTCAAACATCCGCACAATGACCTTGAGCAGTTCGCGGTAGATGTAGGCGGCGTTGATGGGCTTGACGACGACGCGCTTCTCGCAGAAGGCGGTGAAGCCGTAACTGTGCGCGCCCCGGCGCGTGCCGCGCACCGTGCCGAGGCGTCCATCCTTCCACAAGCCGGTCACCACCGTCGTGCCTTCTGTGTCAACGCAATGCACCGCCTGACAACCTTTGCCCATCAGCGCAAACAAGGTCTCAACCCCGTGAATGCCGTAGTGGAACAGACCCGGGTTCAAGGGGTGCAGGGACGCCGGGCTGTAAGCGTCCGCCCCGATGACTTTGCCAAGTTCGGCTTCCTGCGCCTTGACCTCCTGCACCTCCAGCGCGTAGCGCAGCGACGAGGACGAGAACAACGGGACGTTGTGCCGCGCCGCCAACGCAAACAACGCCTTTGCGTCCGCCACCGAGCAGGTGAATGGCTTGTCCACAAAGACGGGCAGCCCCGCCTCGATGAACGGTTTGGCGCGCGGCAGATGCGGCGTGCCACCCTGCGACTCAATGCACACCGCGTCAATCTTGCCCATCATGTCCTCGGGCTGATCCACGATCTCAACACCGTATTTTTTCAGTTGCTCGAGGTGATCGGGGATGCGCTCTGGGCTAATGTCCGATCTGCCGGGGCAACCCATCACCACCCTGGCACCGTCCACCCACTGGTCTTCTGGCACGTCCACATGGTTCAACCGCTGCGTGAACGCGACCACATGCGAGGTGTCAAAATCTACCAGACCGATGCGAATCATGTGCCTCCCTCATCTTCGCCGCAGAGAACACAGAAAGCGAGGGAATCATCCATGTCCCGAAGGGGACTCCACGCCGCCTGAGAATCGTCCTCGTCGTCCTCTTCCGCGTCGTCGTTTTTGAGGTTCGATAACGAGGACGACGACGATTTTCGACGGAGAGGCGTCTCGCCTCGCTGGCTGGGCGGGACGCCCAACCTGCGCTCGCTGCGTCCTCAGCGGTGCGATTCTACTCACGGATTTGCGCGGAGACCTGCTCCCTGAGCGCCTGCTTACGCGCTGCAAGGTTGCCTCGACTTCCTCCGCCTCCAATGTGGGGCGTCTCCGACTTGCCCCAGACGTTGCTCGAAGGTCCCCTCGGGGGGCGACGCGT
>JANWYM010000892.1 GCA_025055355.1 Abditibacteriales bacterium | reverse complement strand
AGGGTCGTTTTCCACAGACCGTCTTTATGCTTTTTCAGCGACACGGGCTTTTCCGTCCAATGGCTGAAGTCACCCAAAAGTAAAACCTCCCGGGCTTCAGGCGCATACAGGCTGAAGGTCACTTTGGAACGCTTAACGGTTCCTCCCGTGCTGGATTTACGGTTAGTTTTTCGGACCTTTTGGTTGTTGCTTCTCATGGACTCTTTCCTCCCTTCATGCGGCGCGATGGGCGTTAGTCGCTCTGCGGAGCGTGGCAGCCACTTGTTGGCAGAGCGCGTCCACATCCGATGACTTCAGCAGAAACGTCACCCCCATCGCTTGCGCTCGGTCGCGGAAGTCGGGGCGCCCGGTGTTCCAGATGATAGGAGCCCGACGTGCGACCTGCATCAGATGCGACCAGGCTTCTTTGTCTTCGGGGGATGGCTCCAGCACGACGACATCGGGCTCGACGACGCGCGCCCAGTCTAAGGCTTCCTCCCCATCGGAGGCGGGAAGAACGGTGTAGCCTTCATCCTCTAAGGCTTGTGTATAGAGGGTTCGGAGCGGTTCGTAGTTTTCAACCAACAGAACAGTGGCGTTCGTCATCAGCATCTTTACCTCCTTGAGTTATCTCCAGTGGAACCTGCGCATCAATTCGTCCAGATTGGTCACCTGGCCGGCGTTGGAGCCGTTATGCCCGTTGCCGTTCGGGTCGACCGCGCCCGCGAGCACTGGCGTCCCCGCCGTCATAAGGTCGGCGGTCAACGCAGCAGAGCGAACGGCGCTGTCCTCCAAGCAGTTGATTTCCTCCGTGACCGCTTCCTCTTCGTAGAACAGCGACGACTCGCCGCTGAAGTCCCAGTCCTTCAGCACCTCAAAGATGACGACCAGGCGAGGATGGTATTTATCCACGCGCTTGACCATCTCGATGTCCACGATACGGCTCTCGTTCACACGCAAGCCGCCGCACACCAGGTCTTGCGCCAACTTGAGTCCGCTGTCCAGGTAGCACCGAAACGGCGAGGCAAAGTAGAACTCGTAGCGCAGACGCAGATATTCTTTGTCAAAGTTCTTCGTCCAGTCGCCTCGCAGCAGCCCCTTCAGATACAGCCAAAGGAACTTGTGCTCCAGCGCCACTTTGTATTGCGCCGCATCGGCGCTGAGGAATCTCCGCCCGTCGTGCGCGCTATACTGCTGGTGCAGACTGGGCGGCAGGGGCAAGATGAATTTGAATCGCATGGTCTTCTTTCTCCTCTATGAGGCGAGGCGACTGAGGTGCAACAGCCCCGTCCGCTTGCACGCCAGTCACCTCCAGATGATTACGCCCGTGGCGAGGGGCAGGCAGGAGACCGCCGCCTGCCCCTCGTCCCCTTCAGGCATCCTGCAGAGAGTCGCAACTGCGTCATCAATCCATGAAACTCAGAACCGCTATCCATTTTAGCCATCCGACTTCAAGAGCGTTTCAAGAGCAGGTCAAAGGGAAGTTAAAGTTATCGCGCTGCAGGGAGTTTGAGCGAACATAGAACAGTG
>JANWYM010000891.1 GCA_025055355.1 Abditibacteriales bacterium | reverse complement strand
AATGCGATGTTATCTGAGAAAGCACAGCGGGTGCAGCATATCACGCAGGAGGCGGAAATGGCATTGCGTTCAACAGTTCAGGGTATCAGGGTGCAACTGCAAGCGCAGCGACAACGCGAACGTTTAACGCACGTCTATCATCCGTCCGTCCCCCCGACCGCGCGGTTTGTGGATCGGGTTGATGTCCCGTAACGTCGGAGCGACTTCGGCGGTTATCCAATTCATCGTAGTACTATCCCACGGGGAGAGAGACAATAGGTTACGACCTCCTCTTTCCTTCCTCATCCCCTCACTTTTTTTCTTGACCTTGTGAATTTTCGCAGAGGATGTGGCATTAAGCCCCCACACCGAAGCAACGTGTTCACGAAAAGGCAAACCCTGAGCAATCGGGGGGCGCAAAGCCGTGGGTCCTGCGTCGAGCAGGACAGCCAGGCTGCCGAAGAACCGAAGCCTGCATCGCAGTCTACCGTCACCCCCGAACAGGTTGTTCCGGTCACATCTCCGAACGCACAGAGCAAGATAGAGGCTCTGTCTCCGTGTTGTTTCAGAGGGGGGGCAAAGGAATGGCAGACCGCAGAGTATTGGTGGTGGACCATGAGCCATACGTCCAAGAGGTCCTCGTCAAAACACTTAGCCGAGCTGGCTACAAGGTCGAGACCAGCAGTCATGGCGTAGAAGCGTTGCAGCGTCTCGCCACGCATCATTTCGATCTTCTCATTTTGGAAACGGTGATACCCGGCGTGTCGGGCTGGGATGTGTTGCACCGCGCGAAAAAGCAGCAGCCGGACCTGTCTGTGATTCTGATGGCGGCAACAGCATCGTTCGAGGGTGCGTTGCGTGCGCTGCGCCAGGGTGTCTACGAATACGTCCGCAAGCCGTTCAACGTCAACGACATGGCGCGGCTCGTCGCCTGCGCCGTTGAACGGCGGCGGCTGATTGGTGAGCATCCCTACCTGCGCGAGCAGATGAGGTCGCGTTATCAACTGGACTATGTGATTGGCGAACATAGAGCCACGCAAGAGGCCTTTATGCTCGCGGCGAAAGTGGCTGACACCTCCTCGACAGTTCTCATCCAGGGCGAGAGCGGAACGGGCAAGGAGGTCCTCGCTCGCGCCATTCATTTTCAGAGCCGCCGCGCCGACCGCCCGTTCCTCAAAGTCAACTGCGCGGCGCTGCCCACCGACCTGCTGGAATCGGAACTGTTCGGTCATGAACGCGGGGCGTTCACCGACGCGGTCGGGCAGCGCATCGGACGCTTTGAGATGGCAGACGGCGGCACGCTGTTCTTGGACGAAATCGGCGAAATCAGCCCGGAGGTGCAGGTGAAGTTGCTGCGCGTGTTGCAGGAGAAGGAGTTCGAGCGTGTGGGCAGCAGCCGCACCATCAAGGTGGACGTGCGCATCATTGCTGCGACCAACCGCAACCTGCAAGCGGCGGTGGAGGAGGGCGCGTTCCGTCGCGATTTGTTCTATCGCCTCAACGTCATTCCCCTCTGGTTGCCGCTGCTGCGT